>MVQZ01000183.1 GCA_002067565.1 Methanobacterium sp. PtaU1.Bin242
TGTTGCCCCTTTCTTTGATCCTGACTTTGGGGATCTGTTCAATGAGTTCCAGACCAGTTCTGTTTTTTATATGATTTACTGCTACTTCCGCAATCTTATTATCATATACTTTGTTTAAAATAGCTCCCTTAACATTGATACCCATCTTTACCATGATATTTGCGTGTGCAACAATATCAACAGCGGCAGTCTCAATCCCGCCTTTGTTGCAGGGTGAAATCAGCATTACCGGTATATTTCCAGCTTTTGCAATCTCTGCTGATGAAAAGGGAATTTTTTCATTAAGCATGCCGGTGAATATGCTCATTACTCCTTCCACAATTACCAGATCATAATTCTGGGATTTGATATCCCTAAGCACTTCTTTTAGATCCTTCCATCCCAGACCACCAATCTGTATGGAGGAGAATTTCTCCATCTTCTCCTTATTCAAGTATAGTGAAGGAACTATATCCCTGATATCCGGCCCCACTTTCAAAACACAAACTCTGTATCCATTTTTTCTTAAAACACCCACAATACCTGTGGTTAAAAATGTTTTACCTGAATCAGAACCTGTACTGGCTATCATGATCATCTTAGGGTTTCTAGATGAGGTACTATGTTTCTGCAAGTTGAAGCTTCCAACAGGTCTTTCTTTGGCGGAAATACCTGTGTTTACCCCAATTTCCCTTCTTACCTTTTTTACAAGTTCCCTATTGGCATTGTTAATATTCACCAGGTCCTTTTCTTCTGCGTCGACGAAATCAAGGATATTACGGACCAGGGTTTCATTTTCATCAAGTGCAGAGTGTAGCATGATCCCCACCACATTCCCCTCATCATTTCTAACCCCAGAAAGTATTTTTCGAGGATTATCAGCATAATCCGTTCTTTTAATCAGCGAATAACATAAAGGAGTGGCTTCTCCTTTTATAGCTCCGTAGGTGTGGCAGTGAAATCCGTTTATGTGCTGATCAACCATTCCCCTGGTGAGGAAGGATTCATCAACTATTTCCGCCTCTACCCTGTCGTTGCTGATCATTGGGCTGAAAGAGACATCCAGTATTCCCAGCCCTTCTTTTAGAATAGGGCAGGGTGATCTTCTACCAATATCAGTCTGGTTGGCCAGCAGTTGGAATCCGGAACACATTCCCAGGATGAATGAGCCTTTTTGAGCCATCTTCTTGATTTCGATCCCCAGCGCTGAGCCTATGCTCCCGGATTCAATGATACTTCCACCAGGAATTATTATGCCATCCAATGTTTTATGAGCTTTTACACCGTTAACCATTCCCTTTTCATTTACGGTGTGGGTGGGCAAGTTTCCAAAATCTTCAAATAAAGGTAAGGCGCCTTTTACATATAAGATACCGATTTTCATTTTCTGTTCACTTTAATTCTGGAATTTATTAAATATTAGTTACATATGCTAAATCCTCGTATAATATAGCATACATACCCCCCCTAGAAAAATAATAGATTGTATAATAAAGTGAAAATTGTAATCTATTCAATTTTTTCAAAGGCAGCCATTAACTTCAATATCTTGGCATCTTCCAGTGGTTTAGCTTGGAACTGCAGCCCCACCGGAATTCCGTTAACTTCACCCGCCTTCAGGCTGGCTGCAGGTATTCCGGCCAGGTTGGCTATGACGGTTAATGTGTCATAGGCATACATCTCCATAGGTTTCAGTGTGTTTCCTATTTTATGGGGAAGTTTAGGTACTGTGGGTCCGGCTATGGCATCTACACCTTTAAGAAGTCTGGTGATCTCCCTTCTTATCAGAGATCTTGCTTGTAGGGCTTTTTTATAATATTTTCCGCTGTATTCCTTCTGGCTTATGTATGAACCGATGTGGATTCTTCGCAGTACTTCTTCACCACACACTTCTTCTATACGATGTCCATATTTTCGGCCGTCATATTTGCGGGTGGCTGAGAAGAACTCCACATAGTTTATCAAATAATAAGTGGGCAAGCATAAATCAATGTAGTCGAAGCTTAATTCAACTACCTCTGCCCCTGCCTCCTCCATTTTATTAACTGATTCTTCAATTATATTGACTATGGGATCGTCTGACACTTCCAGGAACTGTTTTACTATGCCCAGCTTCATTCCTTTTAAGGAGTTTACAGCATCTTCCCCTATTAGAGAGGTGAATTGGGGCACTTCCCAGTCAATGGTAGTACACTCTTTGTGATCAAAACCAGCTATGGTCTCCAGCATCAACGCTATCCCACCAGCATCCGCTGCAAAGGGACCTATCTGATCAAAACTCATGGCCAGATCCAACAGTCCCTGCCTGGAAACCACACCATAAGTAGGTTTAAATCCCATTACTCCACAGTGAGATGCTGGATTTCTTATGGATCCTCCGGTATCTGAGCCTATGCTCAGATCACAAAACCCAGCAGCCACAGCTGCTGCGCTTCCTCCGCTTGATCCACCAGGTATTCTTCCCTGTGCCGATGGATTCTCGGTGCATCCAAAGCATGATGTTTCAGTGGAACTTCCAGCGGCAAATTCATCCATATTGGTCATTCCAATAATTATACCGTCTTCTTCCTTTATCCGCTGAATTACCGATGCATCATAACTGCCCATGTAATTTTCCAGGGTGGGTGACGCGGCAGTGATGTGGAAATCTTCCACGTTGATATTGCTTTTTACTCCTATAACCAGACCTGCCAGTTTTCCAAGTTTTTCTCCTTTTTTTATTCTGGAATCAATTTTTTCTGCCATATTACGGGCATTATCAATATCTGTTTCCAGGAAAACATTTAAATTAGAGTTATTTTTCTCTATTTCCTGATAAAATTGTTCCAGGTTCTCTGATGCTGTAATTTCGTGATTATTTATTGATTCTGATTTACCTAATAGATTCATGACCACACCTGATTTTGATTAGTGAAATTAAGAAATCCTAAAATAATGTGATTCAAATTTATATTAATGAGCTATAAGTATAAAAACTTAAATATGGTAGACTCTATTAGTTAAAGAATTCCTAAAATCTGATCCGGGGTCATATAACCCTCATGTTTTGTAATTATATTTCCATTAACATCAGCTATTATGACCGTAGGTAGCACTACTTCCCCATTTTTCGCGTATTTAAGTGCAGTTTGCCTGTTTCGATCCACATCTAACTTCTGCAGCTGGTATTTACTGTTAATTTTCGCTTTAACCCGGTAGTCTGAAAGAGTATTATCAAACTCATGACATGCTGAACACCATGATGCATAAAGGATTATTAAATTTAATTTGCTGCCATCACCCGTAAGTGTGTTTGAATCTGAAGTAGGTGCACTGTAAAATATTCCAGACATTCCGACTATTAACAGTACTCCCAGGCATAAAACTCCTAAGACTGATCCTAATTTAATTAAGGTGCTTTTTTCTGTCCATAAGTTTATTATATTATGCTTACCTTCTACTGTATCGGGATTTTCCAGGTTTTTAGTATAATCCCTCATATATTCATAGTATTTCAACTTATTACCACACTCACATCTATCAAAATCCTTTGCAGATTCACCGGGCTGGAGTTTATAATACGAATTGCATTTATCACAGACCAAATAAGGCATTAAAAGCACCAAATAAATTTTTTTTTAATTAATTTATATTATGGATTGAATACCCATCTAAATTTTATTATCTGAAATATTGTCTAATAACAACTTAAAATAAATAAGAGATATCTAAAACCCCTAAAAGATATAATAATAGAATTAATATTGGTTGATGGATGAAATAAATCAATAGAGAATGCCTACCTAGAAAACAGAATGTTTTAATAGGCAAATATCCGGAAATATCAGGTAGCCTGAATCCACGCTGGTAGTTCCTGTAAAGAATACCCCCCACGAATATTCCCAGAGACACCACCCCTAACCAGGGAAGCAGGGGGAAGTAATCCACAGTTTGCAGATACTGAGGTATAAAACCCAGCCAAAGAAGCCATCCGAAGTTGAAGGTGAAACTGGTCAGATATAGTCCGGTGGTTATGAATATCAACCCTGAAACTAAATTTAGATATTTATACCTTTGATTATATCTTAAAAATGGATATTGCAGGATAATGGCCAGCCCAATGAAGTGTAAAATCCCAAACTGTATAAACTCCGCCCTTATAAAAATCCAGGTGACTAAAGTAATTAAAAGACCCAGAAAAAATATCCACAATCCTCTTTTTAGATATTTATAGAAAAATTCACTTTCCCGTGTATATGTGCCCTGCATCTGGGCCCTAGTATAACTCAAATTAAGTGATATTCCCACCAGAAATATGAAGGTGAATGCAATTAACCGGGGGAAATACCATAGGAATCCTGAAGATATGCTAAGAGAGTATATTCCAAAAAAGCTTAGATCAAAAAGGAAATGATAGGTGATCATCAGGATTACCGCCACCCCCCGTAGAAAGTCGATTTCCCAGAATCTTTGTTTTAAATTCATTTGGTTCCCCAAATATGTTTATATTATGGATTATTTTATCAGTTTCAAACTATTTATCGGTTCATATGATTTTTATTGTTATCTTATTGTTGGTTCACCATCATAAATATGTTCATTAAATGTGTAATTCTATATGCTAATAGCAAATTTAATTACAGATTGAAATATAAAAAAAACTAAATTAAAAAAATGATAAAAATCATTCTTTGAGGTAAACCATGTATGAAACTCTTCTCCTAAAACAAAGTGAAATAAAAGAGCTTAGCAATATGAAAGAAATTATTGGATATGTAGAAACAGCTTATTCTGTTCACGCCCAACGGAAAGTACAGATGCCCGCTAAAAAATATCTGTTTTTCAAAAAATATGAGGGAGACCTGCGGGTAATGCCCTGCTTTATCAGAGGACTGGATCAGGCCGGAGTAAAAAACGTCAATGTACACCCCAACAACAGTACAAAATACAATCTGCCTACGGTTATGGGATTAATTGAACTTGTAGACCCTGAAACAGGATTTCCCATTGCAGTGATGGATGGAACCTGGATCACCAATATGAGAACCGGTGCTGCTGGTGGGGTGGCTACCAAATATCTGGCCCGAGAAGATTCAGAAATCCTGGGATTAGTTGGCGCAGGTATGCAGGCATTAACCCAGCTTATTGCCATAAAAGAAGTTATGAACATTAAAGAGGTTAAGGTAAGCTGTAGAACATGCACTCATCGCGAAACCTTCGCCAAAATGATAACTGAAAAGTATGGAGTAAATGCCAGAGCCGTTGATACAATAAAAGAAGCAGTAGTAGGTTCTGATGTTATTTCCACCACCACCCCCTCCCGTGTACCTATAATTAAAAGAAAATGGGTGGAAGATGGAACCCATATAAACGCCATGGGCGCTGATGCTCCGGGCAAACAGGAATTAGAAAGTCATTTGATGGAAAAAGCTAAAATTTTCATTGATTGCTGGGATCAGGCCAGCCATAGTGGTGAAATAAACATTCCAGTACATGAAGGAATAATCAGGAGAAACGATATCCACGCCCGCATCGGAGATGTGGTAAACGGCGCTAAAACAGGACGAGAATCTGATAAAGAAATAACTGTCTTTGACTCTACCGGTCTAGCTGTTCAGGATGTGGTTACAGCTTGGAATATTCGTGAAAAAGCCCTTAAAATGGGTGTGGGCCAGAAAATTAATTTCCTGGAATAATCAACAGGAGATAAAAACACTAGAAGTGAAAATTACATCAACTATATAATCCCTTAAATCAATTAAATCTTGGTGATTTTTATGTATCAAGAAAGAGTATACAGAAATGACGTTTTAAACAAAATGGATAATGTTTTACAGCGTTTCCGATTTCTACTCAGATCCCGATCCATCCCGCAAGATAAGATCGAAACCATTGACTATCATCTTGGCGAAATCATGGAGGTCTTAAACGATTGCAGCCATTAGAAAGTGTTACCTAATCAAATAAATTAATTTTTTAAGTTCAAATTGGGATTTAATTGATAGAAATATTGTTATTAATAGCCACCTCCTTTGTAGCAGGATTATCCGGGGCTCTGGTACCCGGGCCTATGCTAACCGTGACCATATCCGATTCTGTTAAAAAAGGATTTATAGCCGGTCCTTTGGTTGTCTTAGGTCATTTTATCGCAGAAATTACTTTGATATTTATTATTATGGCTGGTTTTAGTTGGTTAATCGGTTCAACTACTGCTGCCATGATAATCGGTACTCTGGGAGGTATCATGCTCATTTACATGGGTTATAACAATTCAAAATCCTCAAACAAGCTTTTGAATATTCAAAAAGATGGCCTTAGTCAAAGATATGGATCCGTATTTGGGGGTATTATAACCAGTATTTCCAATCCATATTTTTTTATCTGGTGGGCCACCATTGGTATGGCCTTCATGTTCAAAGGTCTGGAAATAGCAGGCATTATTGGACTTTTAGGATTCCTAATCGGGCATTGGTCCGCGGATATGAGCTGGTATAGTACTGTGTCTTTCCTAACCAGCAAGGGATCAGAAATAATGACCGATGAACATTACGATATGATCATGAAAATATGCGGAATTTTCTTGATTATACTGGGTATTTATTTCCTTATAACAGCACAGCTAAGTAATATAGTATCTTTATTTTAATCATCTCTTCAAATCGGTTAAATATAATTTAATTAGATTTTTTAATTTGAAATTGAATAAAATAATATAATAAACAGGGTGTCTGATTTGTGGTGAAAATTTTCTGTTTGTTTGTGCTTGGTTTCACGTTTTGATATATAATCAGTT
>MVQZ01000184.1 GCA_002067565.1 Methanobacterium sp. PtaU1.Bin242
CAGGACACCACCATTTACAACAAATTAACCAGCACAGATCACATCTCACTCAATCAGGCCCAATTTAGAGATGGTTTAAACGGAGCAATCACCAATAGCAGATTATACAATCAAATAACTTCCTCCGCTAATTTTAATATCAACCAGGGGTTGGGTGGAGTTATACAGGATAGTATGATAAACAACATGGTGAAAAACTCCAACGGCAGCATTCATGAAATCAATCAAGCTACCGATGCACAGGGTCTAACCGCATATTATCCTGGAAGTATCCAGGGCAGTATGCTGAATAATGATATAAATGATTTCACTGGTAATTTCCTCATCAACCAGGGTAGAGGTACTAATATCCAGGGCAGTATGCTGAATAATGAAATAGATAATTACACTGGTAATTTACTCATCAACCAGGGTTATGGTGGTAATATCCAGAATAGTGTGATAAACAATGCGTTGATAAACTTCACCCAGGATGATAATAACCCCAGTGATGGACTCAGGATAAGTCAAGGTCTTGCGCCTATTACGAATAGTGTGATAAACAATGCGGTGATAAACTCCAACCACCAATCCACTGTCAGTGGAGCATTCTCAATCTCTCAGAATCGTGTGGATAATAGCTGTATAAATAACCTGGTGTATGGGTCTGAAGACAATATGTTAGGACAGTTTGGTCTTACTAACAGTCAAATCTGTAATGTTTCACTATTCTCCAATGATATCTATCTCCACGAAGGATATTTATCTGGAGTAAATGGATGTTGGATTGCCATCGGATGTAATGACTACCAAAAAATGATAACAAACCTCACTGATACCAATTTCTTTTGTCTGACAATAGGTAATCATGAGATCTTTGATTTACGCTGGTAAAATAGATAATCAGTAATTTAAAAGTCTTTAACTAAGAAAAAACTTTTTATTATTTTTTTTATTTGAAATGGCTGCATTACTCTTAAAAATAAGATCCATATAGCTAAAATAGTTGAATTTAGTTAAAAGCTCTACTAATAATGTCAAATTTACTTCTAAATATTTCAAACTTTTCTTATCCATGGGGCTATAGTTTTAATCACTTTTTCATCAACGTGTCCTTCAACTAAATATTCCTGTGGTGTGGATTTACCTTCACCTTCAATGAATAAGTGATTTAATCTGGGGAAAAGTTTGAATTCAACGTTTTCTCTCTGGTTAAGAGCATCTTTCCATCCTTTAAAATCTTTAGATTCCAGAACTTGATAATCACGCCCACCCTGAAGGATCAAGATAGGTATATTTAAAGTTTTAACTATAGTTAGTGGGTTATGGTCGTGTAGATCTTTCCAGTAAGCAACGGGCATCTCTAAAGGTAAGTCCTGCCTTGAAATATTTTCTATAAATTCCGGATCCTTTAATTTATCCACCTTTCCTTTTAAAGTAACAAGTTCCGCCTTTTGTTCTTCGGTTATCTTGCCATTTAGATTATATAGGTAGGTGTACTGGTCTAAAATTGTTTCTTCTATGGAACGAGTTATACCGGCCATGATTATTATTCCAGCTAATTCATTATCCTGTTGCCCTATACGGGGGGCGAGCGTAGCTCCCAGGCTATGCCCTAAATAAAATACACGTTTAGGGTCTATAACTTCTGTTTCACGCATTAGATTAATAGCAAGTAGTGCATCATCTATTACTTCTTCTTTAACAGTTATATTCTCTATCTGATCTGGTGTAAACTGTTTAGTGTGTTTGAAAGTTCTTTTATCATATCTTAGCACAGCAATGCCATTTGAAGCTAAACCCCATGCCAGATCCTTAAATGGTCTGTTTGGACCAACTGTTTCATCTCTATCATTTGGACCAGAACCATGTACCAATACTAATCCTGGAAAAGGCCCAGAACCATCCGGCACTGTTAAAGTTCCAGTTAGTGCCCATTTTCCCTCACCAACAGTCACATCTCTCTCATGAAAGGCAGATTTATTAGCATAATCCGGGGCATGATATTCTGTCTCTGTTGGGATAAAATTCAACCCACTGATCTGCCCCTGTTCGTTAAAAACAATTTGTATATCAATTATGGCTCTTTGAAAATCACATCTGATGATAATGATCTTGTTGCCTTTTGTTTCAGTTGTATGCGGGGGATTTAATTGCAGCAGACTTCCTGCCTCTGCTATCAGATTTATCCAAGTTTCTTCTAATTTAGACTCATTTAAGGCGATTTTCATCTGATCATCGAACCTACCGGTGGCTGATTTAAAATCAGCCTTAAGTAGTAGATTCACAAAATTTCCAGCTATTGTTTTTAATTCTTCAAATGATGAATTCATATTACCACCTGCAATTTATTTATACCATCAAGGGCATGATTAATTGAAAACACTGTATTCGTGGCTGCCTCTAAATAAAAAAAATTATAATTATAAAATAACTGTTTAAATGTAGATACTTAGACTATCTCACCATTAATGGAAATTGTATAATCCTTAATTATTATATTCTTCTGGGCCTTTTTTAGAGCTTTAAGGACTATGACTTCGATACCAGAACAACAGGGTACTTCCATGTGTACGATGCTTATGGAATTTATATCCTGTGTCTTGAAAATCTCTGCAAGCTTATCAACATATTTTTCTATTGTTTGATCCAGTTTTGGGCACATAATTATCAGGACTTTGTCCTTTAAGAAGCGTTGATGGAAGTTGGCATATGCAAAGGGTGCGCAGTCTGCTGAGATCAGCAGATCTGCATTTTTTAAGTAAGGTGCATGGGGGTTTAGAAGTTGCAACTGCACGGGCCAATTACGCAATTCCGCACTTAGAACTATTGTTTGGTCTTCATTTTTGGGGTTTGTACTTAAATCTGCCTCCATAGAACCGGGACAACCACAGGCAAATGTTTTATTCTTCTCATAATCTGGTATTTCCATGTTCTTCTCCTTCAAAAAGTTTATTGCTTGATTGAGAAGTTCCCCCCTCATTGTGGTCATCTAAGTGTTTTAGATGGGCTTTAATGACT
>MVQZ01000185.1 GCA_002067565.1 Methanobacterium sp. PtaU1.Bin242
GCTCCATAAACCCCTTCCTACAGGTTGAAATCTTTGATCAGGAATTAAACCAGGAGAATGTACATGACATACTGAAGGGGAGTAACTTGGTGATAGATGCGCTGGACAATTTGATTTCAAGAATTTTAGTGAGTAGATGTGCCTATCACCTGAATATACCCTTCATCCATGGTGCGATCCACGGTACCATGGGTCAAATCACCACATTCACACCTAAAACACCCCAATATGAAGAAATATTTAAATTACCCTCATTGAATCAGGATTTAAACCAGGATATTATATCTAAGGTTCATAAAATGAATCAGAATGTTCCCCCTGTAATTGGGCCGGTTCCCAATATAGTGGGATGTTTGCAAGCTTCCGAAGCACTGAAAATCATTACTGGTAAAGGTAATCCCATCATTGCTCCAGAAGTCCTGATGTTCGATCTCTTAAAAAAAGAACCTTTTTATACTGTTAAATATTAATTCAAGAAAAAGGAAACTCTTCCGGTGAAAATTTATCAACTCAGTAACAAGTTTAGGAGTAGAAAAAAATGCCAACTAAAGATGAGATAATAGGACAGGTCCAGGAAAATGATGTGCAGTTTATTAGATTATGGTTCACCGATATCAACGGAATCTTGAAAAGTTTTGCAATCACCCAGGATGAGCTGGAAAACGCTTTAACTAGAGGAATGGGGTTTGACGGCTCCAGCATTACCGGTTTTCAGGATATTGAAGAATCTGACATGATAGCCATGCCAGACACAAGCACCTTCACCATCCTACCATGGAGACCCCAGGAAAACGCTGTGGCTCGTATGATATGCGATATATTAACACCCGGAGGGAAACCATATGAAGGAGACCCTCGTTATATCCTGAAAAGGGCTCTGAATAAAATGGAGAAAATGGGATATGACCATTTCTATGTTGGTCCTGAACTGGAATATTTCTATTTCAAATCCTCAGAAAAACCCGAACCCTTAGATAATGGCGGATATTTTGATCTAACACCTTTGGACGTGGCCACCAATTTAAGAAGAGATACAGTATTATCTCTGAAGAAGTTAGGAATCAATGTTGAATATTCTCATCATGAAGCTGCCTCCTCCCAGCATGAGATAGATATGCGCTATGATGACGCACTAAAGATGGCAGACAATATGGTTACCTACCGATTAACCGTAAAGGAGATAGCAGCCAAATATGGGGTTTACGCCACGTTTATGCCAAAACCACTCTTTGAAGATTACGGTTCAGGGATGCATACCCATCAATCACTATTTAAAGGAGAAACTAACGCTTTTTTCGACGCCAATGATAAATATCATCTTTCCCATGATGCTAAAGCCTATACTGAAGGCATATTACGTCATTCATCAGAAATCATATCCATTTTAGCCCCCTGGGTTAATTCCTATAAAAGACTGGTCCCTGGCTATGAAGCACCAGTATATATTGCTTGGTCAAATAGAAACCGATCCGCTTTAATAAGAGTGCCTACCTATCAACCAGGAAGAGAAACTTCCACCAGGGTGGAAATCAGATGCCCTGACCCTTCTGGTAACCCCTATCTACAGCTAGCAGTGATGCTCATGGCCGGACTTAAAGGAATAAAAGAAGGATATGAATTATCCAAACCAATGGAACTCAATCTCTATGAATTAACTGAGAAAGAAAGGAAAGATAAGGGAATTAAAACTCTTCCCAGTAGCTTAGAGGAAGCTATTAAATATGCTGAAAAATCTGATTTGGTTCGAGAAACTCTGGGCTCCCATAGCTTTGAAAGATTCATAACCCTTAAAAAAATGGAATGTGATGAATACCGGTTACAAGTCACGGAATATGAAATAAAAAAGTACTATCCCATTTTATAGATAGAATTTTAGGCTGAACCCAATTAAAGATTAATATATTTAATTTTTTTCTAAATTAAAGTTGATTGAATTAATCTTAATTGCAGGATAACTCCTTTTTCTTTTTATTAATAAAATTAAATATTAGAAAATGAATAGGAATAATGTAATATAAATAAAATATACAGGCGATTTAATGGTAAAATATGATAAATTATACCATAGATCAAGATTTTACTGGTTTTGGAGAACCATTATACTCTGGATAGGCTATTCGTTGGGATTTTTAGTTATTGACTATTTTTCTGTAGGATTAACCATTGATACTTGGGAAACCGCATTTGTGGTGGCCGGAGTGGTGGGAATTTTAAATGCATTATTATGGCCCCTTTTATCACGAATTTTACTGCCATTTATGGTCTTAACCGTCGGTATAGGTTCATTATTGATTAATGGTGCTTTAATCTGGTTAGCCAGTAACTTTGTTGATGGTGTAACCATAGAAGGAGCGGCCCTTATATTAACTCCCCTGGCTATGGCTGCAATTTCAACTCTACTTAACGCAATAGTTACCATTGATGATAACGCCGCATGGTACAGAAGTATCCGAGACAATGTAAAGAAAATGGATAAGGATAATATTAAAGACACTGTCGGTGTCATTTTCATGGAAATTGATGGTCTTTCAAAAAATATTTTAGTGGAAGCGGTTGAAAGAGGGGATATGCCCACCCTTAAAAGATGGATTGATGAAGGCAGCCATAAAGTAACTGGATGGGAAACAGATTTATCAAGCCAGACCAGTGCCAGCCAGGCAGGTCTTCTACATGGCAATAACGAGGATATTGTGGCCTTCAGATGGGTTGAAAAAGAGAATGATAACAAATTGAGGGTATCAACCGGATTAAATGACGCCCCGGTTATAGAAAAACGCATATCCAATGGTAAAGGCTTACTTTCAATAAATGGCGCCAGCAGATCCAATCTATTTTCCGGAGATGCGAATGATGTTATATTCACCTTTAGTCAATTGAAAAATATTGGCAGATTTTATAATAAAGCATGGAAGTATGTTTTCTCCAACCCCACCAATTTCAGTCGAATAGTAACCTTAGTTTTATGGGACGCACTTCTGGATTACAACTCACAGATGATACATCAAATAAGAAATATACAGCCACGAATATTCCGCGGACTTTTTTTCCCCTTTATTAGAGCAGGCGCTAATGTATTTTTAAGAGAAATTACTACACTGGCATTGATTGGAGACATTTTAAAGGGCCAAGTTGATGTTAACTATGTTACTTATTTGGGATATGATGAAATCGCCCATCACTCCGGAATAAGAGATGATGATGCATTTTATGCGCTTAGAACTCTTGATAAGCATTTTAATAGAGTGGAAATGGCAGCCGCCCTGGCCCATAGAGACTTTAAATTAGTGGTTCACTCTGATCATGGCCAGACCAATGGAGCAACATTTAAACAACGCTACGGCAATTCCCTTGAAGATTTAGTCAGGAATTTATTACCGGGAGCCCAGATATTTGCAGACATGTCTCCCAGTACTGGAGATCATTTCCAAGATGCCTTCACTGCTCCGGTAGATAGGTTTAATGGATTTTTCAAAGAAAAAACCAAGGATGTGAATAATTATATAAAAAGATACAATATAAGTAAACCCCCTGATAAAACACCAGAAAAAGATTTTAATGTGACTGTTCTTGCTTCCGGGAACTTGGGGCTGGTTTATTTAACTGATTATGAAAGTAGACTCAAATATGAGCAAATAAACAAATTGTATCCTGATTTGATTCCAGGACTGGCTAAACATGAAGGAATCGGTTTTATTCTAGTTAATTCTATCGAACACGGAGCTCTGGTAATAGGCAATGACGGAACGTATTATTTAGAGGATGATAGTATTGAGGGAGTAAATCCTTTAGCCAACTTCAGCCCTAATGCAGCAAAACACCTTAAACGAACTAATAATTTCAAATATACCCCAGATGTACTGGTTAACAGTTTTTACGACCCTGAAAAGAATGAAGTGGCTGCATTTGAAGAACTGGTAGGCAGCCACGGTGGATTGGGAGGAGAACAATCATTTCCATTTATATTACATCCGGTAGAATGGGATCTTGGAGATGATTTGGTTGGCGCAGAAAAGGTTCATCAATCATTTAAAGCAGAAATAAGTAAGATTTATAAACAATAATTGTCTGATTACCCTGAATTTATTCAGAAAAATCACTGTAAAGAAAAACACCTTTTATCTAAGATTTTAATCAATAGGCTATCCTTGATAATTTTTTCTAGTATATTGTTAGTTAATATAAATAACAGGGTGTCTGATTTGTGGTGAAAATTTTCTGTTTGTTTGTGCTTGGTTTCACGTTTTGATATATAATCAGTTGTTCCCTGGTAAAAGTACAGTTGTATATATTTTATATATTA
>MVQZ01000186.1 GCA_002067565.1 Methanobacterium sp. PtaU1.Bin242
AATTTTAGGTTTAATAGCTGTAGGCAGTTATCTGACCTGGTTTACCTATCAAAATACCCAGGAGGAATTAACCAGTATAGATTATCAGATTAATCCTAATACAGTTGAATCAGGATTTACTGCTGAAGATTATAAGATTCCAGACAGCGCAGAGAAGGTCAACACCGGAATCTACATAGATCGTATTAAATCCATATCTTTAAAGGACAATATATGGACTGTAGATTTTTATATATGGTTTAGATGGACTGGAGATTCTGATCCAGGAGAGTTCTTCCAGGTGGTTGACGGAAATATTGATAAGAAAGAATTAATTAAAAACTCAACAGAAGGGGATGAAGATTTCGCCCTGTATAAGGTTACAGCCACCATAACCAAAAAATTCGACATGTTCCGATTTCCAGAAGATAATCAGTTATTAACCATAGATATACAGGATAAACAACTGGGAAGACAAGAAATGGTCTACGTACCTGACAATGAGTCTTCTAAACTTGGTCCTCAGGTTAATATTCCAGGATACACCATTGAGAGTCTAAAAATAGTAGAAAAACCTTATTCATATAATACAACAATGGGAGACCCTGATCTAAATACCACTACCACTTTTTCACAATTAAGAACAGGTATACTACTAACCAGAGAGGATCTTACCGTTCTTTTCATATCTCTTATCGGTATATTCATAGCGGTATTTGCAGCATTGATGTCCCTATTAATTTCCTCTTTTCAGGGACGTTTTTCATTGGAAGCCAGCGCCATGTTTGTGGGCATAACCAACATGGTACTCATCACCAACCTGGCCCCCACTGGAATAATTACAGTTGGACATTTAATAACTGCATTTGGGTTTTTTATAATTGCACTTTGTCTACTGGAATCCGCCATATCTTTAAGCTACAATAAACGTGGTGAGGAAGAATTAGCACGGCAATTAGACCTGATAACATTACCCATATTAGCAATAGGCTTTATAGTCACTGTCACAGCTTTAATAGCTGTGGCATGGTAATTGATTAAGGGATAATGTCCAAAAATGATTAACAAAATAATCATCTATTGATTATTTTTATTTCTATCTCTTTTTATTTTTTTTAGAATTTTTTCATACTAAACAATAAAAGATTTTATCTAATATATGATAATAATTTTTATAAATATTATAAGAAAAAATATCGGTTAATTTAAATAATAATGATAAAAAAACATCATTTTTGTGATTTAGGGAGGTATTACAGAGTCATCCTGAATAAACATGCGGGTATCAGATTCAGATGAGTTATTTATTTTTTTAATATGATTTTAAATTATGATAATGAGTTTAAAACATTTCAGAGGTAAAAAAATCGCCCAAAAAGGAACTAAGTGTTTAGAATGGATGAAAAAATAGAATTGATCTAAGGATAAAAAATAGTTTAAATTAATATAAATAAGGGGTTAGTGATTTAAATGAATGATATTTTGATATTAACAATAATTGTTTTGATCTATCTTTTATTGGTATTTTACGTGGGTTATGTGGCCTGGCGTCGTACTAAGAGTGCTGATGATTATATGGTCGCTGGCCGGGAGACTCACCCATTTATTATGGCTTTAAGTTATGGTGCTACTTTCATAAGTACGGCTGCCATTGTAGGATTTGGTGGTGTAGCTGGTGTTTACGGACTGGGTCTTCTATGGTTGCCATTTATGAACATTTTAGTGGGGATATTCATCGCTTTTGTGTTTTTCGGTAAAAGAACCAGGAAAATTGGGCATAATCTGGGGGCTTTAACCTTCCCCGAATTTCTATCCCGGCGTTATAATAGCAAATTCATTCAATACTTCAGCGGAGCCGTAATATTTCTAGGAATGCCTTTATATGCGTCTGTAGTGTTAATAGGCATGGCCAGATTCGTGGAGACAACAATCAACATTGATTATAACATTGCCCTGGTGGTTATGGCCATAATCGTGGCATTTTATGTTATTTTTGGTGGAATCAGAGGTGTTATGTACACCGACGCTGTACAGGGAAGTATAATGTTCGTGGGTGTAATAATCCTTATGGGAGCTATATACTGGCTTACCGGAGGTTTAATTGAGGGTAACCAGGCTCTCACCAACTTGGTCAATCTGGTACCGGCTAAAGCTACCGCAGCTGCCACGACAACAGGATTTACAGGCTGGACATCCATCCCCACATTAGGAAGTCCTTTCTGGTGGACACTGGTGAGTACACTGATACTGGGTGTTGGAATAGGAGCTTTATCACAGCCACAACTAGCAGTTCGCTTTATGACAGTTAAATCTAACAGGGAACTCAATCGAGCAGTTTTAATTGGTGGAATTTTCATCTTCGTGCTCACTGTAGGTGCTTATGTTGTTGGTGCTCTATCAAATGTCTATTTCTTTGATACTATGGGAATATTAGCCATACAGGTCGCGGGAGGTAATGCAGATAAGATTATCCCCACCTTTATCAGTTCAGCCATGCCCCTATGGTTTGCCTATCTTTTCATGATCACCCTGCTTTCAGCAGCTATGTCCACCCTTTCCGCCCAGTTCCACGTACAGGGAACAGCCCTGGGACTTGATGTATATGGAACTCTCAAAAAAAAGATCAGTAAATCATCAGTATTTGTTGCACGAGTAGGAATCACCATTGCAGTAATAATCGCGGTCATTTTAGGATTCCTGTTACCTACCAACATAATAGCAGTGGGGACTGCCATATGGTTCAGTATAACCGCCGCAGCTTTCCTGACCATATATACCTTCGCCTGTTTCTGGAAACGTTCCACCAGGGAAGGAGTGATCTCAGGACTGGTTATTGGAACTATAATCAGCGTATTCTGGCTGGTATTTGAATATAAAAAATCCGCCGAGGCACTGGGAATCTGTAAAGCACTAACCGGTAAAGCAGTATTGGTTACTACCGCTCCCTGGCCAACAGTCGATTCCATTATAATAGCTTTGCCATTAGCCTTTATAATCACGATAGTGGTAAGTTTAATAACCAAACCACCAAACAAAGAACTTCTGGATAAATGTTTCAGTGGAGTGAAATAATCCACCATTTTATCATTTTTTATAGTTCAGCTCTTCTAATCTTTTTTTTATGGAATAGTTCTTTAAATCCTCTTTTTATAGTCTAGTTCCTTAAATCTAATCCGGAATTCTGTTCCATGGCTGTTATAAACGTCCATTTCTCCATCAATCTGTCTGATTAAATTATTAACCAGATTGATCCCAAGGGTTTTAGTTTCATTTAAATTAACACT
>MVQZ01000187.1 GCA_002067565.1 Methanobacterium sp. PtaU1.Bin242
TATTTGAAGGTCTATAGTACCATGAGAATAATTCTTATTTGATTCTATTAAAAAAGCAACGTAATTATCCAATGTTTCAGTAAGCCACCAGTCAAATTCCGGAACTCTTTCCCTCAGTTCCTTACGTTGAATATCGTAAATTTCAGTTGTTGTTTTCCCTGTAAAATTGCAAAATTTCCGCCATGCATACAAATAACTATCTATAGTTGATTCTGATCGTTTTTTCTTCTTATTTAAGAATTTTTGCATCCTATCATCATTTAAAATATCTTCTAAATCAAACTCCACAGACATATTATCACTAAAATATTATATGTCATTCATAATATAAGAAAGTTCTCCTTAAAGATAAACCTCTTCATAAGAACTCCTTTATTAGGGATAAGCTCATATTTGTGATATAATTTTCTTTGTGCAGAAACAAAATAATATTATTCTCCTTTATTAATAACATAACATGGAAAATCTATGCTATGTAAATTATCCCTGGTGGATCGTCCTACTATCCAACCTGGTTTCATTATCCATTTACATTATAGGTGCCTATATTTTCCTCAACTTAGGATTGATTTTTACCATATTGTACCTTTTATATTGCTTTATTTTAGAAATCAGACTGTTAAAAGAAGGTTGTGTTAACTGTTATTATTATGGTAAAGTCTGTGGTTTTGGTAAAGGCAAGTTAAGTGCTTTGTTTTTTAAAAGAGGAGATCCTTCCCGGTTTTCTCAGCATGAAATAAGCTGGAAAGACATGATCCCAGATATGATGGTATTTATCTTCCCAATTATTGGTGGAACTGTCCTATTAATCTACGATTTTTCCTGGATAACTCTATTTTTAATGGTTGTCTTGGTAATTCTTTCACTGGCTGGTAATGCATTGGTCAGAGGTTTATTAACCTGCAGTAGATGTAAACAGCGTGAATTAGGTTGTCCTGCGGAAAAGTTATTTCAGGAAAAATAAGATGGTGTTATGTAAAGGGGATAAGTTTATACCACTCAAACAGTTCCTTACATAGTATTATGTTATTTTTAGCTATTTTAATGATATGTCTATTTGATAAATAAATTAGTAACAAAAAAGAATAAAAAACAGACAAAACGTCTGTTTAACTATGACAATATTTCTATTCTATCAACCGCTGCTTTGAGTTACTTTACCCATGCCGTTGATTTGTTGGGTGACCTGAGGATTACCCAGATAAGTTATTGAACCTCCACCATTTACAATTGCTTTAAGTGTTTGTACCACCCTCAAAGTTGTACTTCCACCACCATTAATGGTTACAGTTGCAGTTTGACTCTCCAAGTCCTTGGCATTGATGTCACCGCCGCCGTTTACTGTGGCTATGAATTCGCTGACTTTACCCACCAGAGTCATTTTACCAACATCCACCGTGGCGGTAAGTTTACTAGCATTCAAACTGGTTACATTAGCCTCACCCAAACCTGCGACAGTAATAGTATCAAGATCTTTAACTGTAAGACGGAACTTCACCGCCCCGTTGCTAACCGAGTTACGGTTAGTGATTAATAAATGATTTCCAGTTACCACGATGTTAATGTTCTGCTTCAGATTATCATCAGCTTCCACAGTAAGTGACTCATTATCACCCTGCTGAACAATTAGAGTACCAGGACCAGCCAATGTAACTGCCGTAACTCCCTGAACATTGGTCTGACCAGTAGCATTTCCACCAGATCCTTGGCTTCCAGAACCACTCCAAGGGGTGATGCATCCCGATACAGCCACCACCAAACACAAGACCACACCCAAAACGATGAAATAACTTTTCATAGTATTACCTCCATGATTAAAGTTGTATAGAAGAGTAATAAAAATGTTTCGGGGCTGTCTGAATCAATTAATAATTAAAAAGTTAATCTGAGCAAAGAAATTAAATTTTTCCAAGTTCTTTAACCATAACCGTTCTTTTTTCATTATTATAGAACCCATTTTTAAGATAAAACATCTCGGCAGGTATTTCTTTGTTGGTTAAAAGAATTAAGCGATTATATCCGTCTTTAAGGAGATTAGTTGTCAATAAATCTAATGTTCTGGTTCCAATACCATTCCCTTGTCTTCCATTTTCCACAAAAAACTCATCCACCACGAACTCTTTTCCCATCCACCATGTTCTCTGATGTCCCAGACAGACTGCCACCATTTTTGAATCCTGACGTACCACCAATCCTTTAAAAACCGGGTTATCAATGAGTTCTTTTAAATATTTTCTGGCCTGGTAAAAGGACTTCCATTCATCATACCAGGGATATTGTGTAAAAACTTTCCGGTACAATAACGTGCATTCATCCAGATCCTCGGGGGAAAATCCTCTAAAATCCAGCTCACTATCGAAGTAAAGCTGTTTGGAAACTTCATTATCTATGTCACCCTGGAAAAAATAATTCCAGTGATTTTTTAAACCACTGCTTTTAAAATGCTCTTTAAACTGACTATTAGTGAAATGATCTTTTATTGATGTTTTTATAGACATTTTTATCCATCCCTAACACTAATTTCAAGAATTTTAGGCTTATTTTGCCCTTAACTACTCATAACACTGGTGCGGTTATTAATAAAGGGTTAACTGAAATCAGGATTTTCTGGCAAAAATTATGTATAATTGATCCGGGAGAAAATCATGTTTTTGGAATGGATAAAACCCTACACTATCCATAACATCTATAAGAACATTTTCAGGAGTGTAATGTCCGAATAGTCCTGTGAAACTGAATTTTTTCTTCTTATAATCTATGATGACTATTTTTCCGCTGCTTTTTAAAAGTTTTTTAATTCCCCTGAAATACTCTGCTTGCTCTGGCAGATGATGGAACACATTCCTCAAAAAAAACAAATCCACACTACCTTCCGGTAATTCAATTCCATCTGGTCTTGCAAGTATTCCTTTCACATTCTCAATGGCTTCTTTTTCAAGATTACTTTCTATAAAATCCAGGGATCTCTGATTAACATCGATAGCATAAACCAGTCCTGTATCTCCTACAATTTTTGAAAATTCACCGGCGAAATATCCTCCACCAGAACCTATATCTCCCACAACCATGCCTTTTTTCAGTTTAAGGTGCGTTATAACGTCTAATGGTTTATTTTTAGGTGAAGAAGCTTCTCTGTTTAACATTTTTAATCTGAATCCGGTTAACATTTAGCCATCTCCTGAATTTCTGGGAATAAACATTATATATGTAAATAAGAAGGTGTTATATTGGTGCATTGGTGAGGATAGTGCCCCAATTAACTTTTGATCCTACTTCTGGGGTTATCAGTGCATTCTTTTTTATTTCTCCCATATCTGCCAAATTGGCCACCACTTCATGGAAAGATACGTTAGAATCATCATTCATTTCCTTTGATTTAGGCACAGATAAAGCTCGATATCCTTTCTGTTCCAATAAGCTGCTTAAATGGGAGGTGATATATTTTAGTTGGCAGTTTGTTTCATTATAAGCCATATCCTCAATTTGTAATTTTTCAACTACTTTATAGGGCATGGTAATCCCTATGGAGATTGCTCGCGGATATTCGGCAATTAATGAACTGTACTTTTCAACAATTCCGTTTTCAATTTGGGATAAATCCACCACTCCTAAAAAATAATCCTCACACTCCCCTTCTATTACATTTCTAATTACATTCTCACATTTCATGATATCTTCACCCCTACAAATTCTTTTTTTTTAACTAATTGAACCATTAAAAAATTTTCTACTGAATTTAAACTCATATTACACCTTTATATTTCCTCACATTCTTTTTTTTTCTGCTATTTTATGCCGTTTACCTAAATTATTCTCTATTTAACGGGTCATTGATTTCCGGAATAAGGGTACTGCAATGGCCATAGTGACCACCCCAAACGCTACCAGTATAAGTATTTGTGTCATTACATCCCCAATACCTGCATTTAAGAGCATTATTTTACGCATTGCATCTGCTGCATAGGTTAGAGGGATGAACTGAGATATGGTCTGCATGAACCAGGGCATCTGCTGGATAGGATAAAAAACACCGCCCAAGAACATCATGGGAAACATCAGCAGGTTCACAATCATGGTACTGGAGGCCTGATCTCCTGACATGGATATGGCCATTATTCCAATTCCTATAAAACTGAATATGCCCAGAAGGAGCATGAAGAACGCCAACAGGATACTTCCCTGAATGGTAACTCCAAACAGGATCATGGCTATGGCCAGTATTATAATGCACTGAATAAAACCTCTGGTACATAATGCTGCTGTTTTACCTATTATAACTGAGATCTGGCTGATTGGCGCGGATAACATTCCATCGAATGTTCCCATTTCCTTTTCTTTGGAGATGGCTTCTGGGATACCGGTCATGACACTCATCATCACTATCATGATCATCAATCCCGGTGCCAGGAAGTTGAAGTAGTTGGTCTGGCCTGGTATCGTAGTCTGAACATTCGGTATATACGGGAAGATCATGGCTTGTGGATTGACCGGCTGATTTGTTTCATTACCCAGTTTAACCACATTTGCTTCTGCTTTAATATTGTTCATACTACTTACAGTACTGGAAAGTACCTGCTGAATCTGCATTGCGCTTTGTGGGTTGCTGTTATCAATGTATACAGTGAAATCAGCGGATTTCCCACTGGTTAGATTTTCAGAAAATCCAGGGGGTAGAATAAACACACCATATATTTTTCCTTTATTTATTGCAGTTTTAGCCTCATCTATGCTGGAATAACTCTGGAAATCCATATAACTGGTATTTTTATTCATAGCTTCAAGTTGTGCTATGAATTCATTGCTTCCCTGACCCTGATCAAGGTTAACCAGTCCCATGGGCATATGTTGTTGTGTATTTCCTGAGGGAAAGATAAATCCAAACATAACCAGGAAAAGTAATGGCATGATAAACAGGGCTGCCAGTGACATTCGGTTGCGTCTGAGTTCCAGCAAGTCTTTAGCCATCACATGATAGCTATCCTTCAATATTTTAATGACATCCATAAATTTCACCTTACCCTTGCTTTAGGTTCAGATCCATGCCTGTGATGTACTGGAACCGCTTTTTCATTGGCCTGATCCCGCATTTCCTTACCTGTCACTGCCAGAAAAACATCTTCTAAGGTTGATTCATTGTTGTTGGTTATGGAGGCAATACTACCACCTTCTTCTCGGATGGTATCAATGATCGGGTTAAGCGCTTCAATTCCTTTAGCGCTTATTTTTAAGTTATAGTCATCCTGTTGTACCACAGCGGTTACAATATCAAGCGAATTTATCCTCTCAATTAGCTTTGAGTTTAAATTACTTATTTTTGTGCCGAATACATTTGTTTCACTGCCAGATATCATGTCTTTCAACTTCTGAGGAGTATCTAAAGCAGCGATTTTACCATGATCTATAATAGCCACCTTATCACTCAGCACTTCTGCCTCAACCATTGCATGAGTGGTTAGTATGACCGTTACCCCATTATTATTAATTTCTCGGATAATGTCTCTTATAGAAAAGGTTGTTTGAGGATCCAGGCCAAGTGTGGGCTCATCCATAAAGATAATCTTCGGTTCCGGCAGTAACGCCCTTATAACATTTATTCGCTGCTTCATACCGGTTGAGAACTTACTGATTTGGGTATTTTTCCATTCCTGCATATTAACCAGATTCAGTAGTTCATCGATCCTGTCTTCCAGCTTCTGCTTAGGTATGGAATAAAGCTTCCCGAAGAATCGGAGATTTTCAGCTGCAGTTAGACGATCATACATGATCATCTTCTCTGCAACCAGCCCAATGTTTTCGCGAACTTTGGAAGAATCTTTAATTAGATCATAACCAGCAACTTTAGCCGACCCCGATGTAGGTTGGGCAAGAGTACAGAGCATTCGGATGGTGGTGCTCTTGCCTGCGCCATTGGGGCCTAAAAATCCGAATATTTCACCTTCTTCAACAGTAAGTGATAAATCATCCACTGCTATGAAGTCACCGAACTTTTTGGTGAGGTTTTTTATTTCTATGGCATTTTTAATCATGTTTTTCCCCATTAAATTTGTTTTAAAGGAATGATAGCTCAAGCTAATCAGGTAAATAATTTAAAATCATTCCTCAATCCAGATGATTATTATAATATCTATTTTTCATCCCTAAGCGATTCTTCAATTTTTTTTAATCTTTCACCTAATTCTCCTATTATTTCCTTGTGTGGTGCAAGTTTCTCTTTTTTTATGTTTTCCAAAAAGATTACATAACCATTGATCTCTGTTAGCACGTGTTCAGCAGCAAAAGTCCCCCTATCCATTCTCTGACCATCAGGACCGGGTAAACCACCAAATAGATCATTGATTATTTCCCTTCCTTCTTCGGTTAAATCATATTTTCCATCTTCCATTTTTTCTATTAAACCTT
>MVQZ01000188.1 GCA_002067565.1 Methanobacterium sp. PtaU1.Bin242
GGGTTGATACCGCCGATGACCCTGGCGTTATGGGTTATTTCATAGATGGTGTTGTTGGGAAGGGCTCTTTCAGGTGTGCAGGCCAGACCGAAATCTTCACCTGCTTTTAGACCATTTTTCTCCAGCAGGGGAACCACCAGATGGTCACAGGTTCCGGGAGGAACTGTACTTTCTACAATCACCAGATCATCCCTGCAGATTGCAGGGGCTATGGTCTGACAGGCAGACACAACAGCGGATAGATCAGCCTTTTTTTGCCTGTTTATGGGGGTGGGAACAACAACCATCATAACATTAGCGTCCTGGGCTGCTTTTTCCCCATTTATTGTGGCAGATAAATTACCACCAGACACAGCCTCCTTAACCAGCTCATCTAGATCTGGCTCCATAATGGGAGATCTTCCAGAATTCACGTATTCCACATGTTTTCTGTTGATATCAATACCCATTACTTTTAAACCGTTCTTTGCAAAAAGAGCGGCAGTGGGAAGACCCATATGGCCTAGACCAAAAATGGCAATTTTAATATCTCTCATGTAAAACTCCCTTATCTTATAATTTTAACAGATTTATATCAAGATTGTATATCCAAATTTTTTATTAAAATAAATTATCAAATAAATTAATTAATAAACTGATAAGAGATTATTCACCCTAATTTGAGCGGAACTTATCTATAAGTATGGTGTTATTTTGAAGTTTTAAGTGGGGATGGGGAAATCTGGCTTCACCATTTTCAAAAATAGCTATTATCCTAGAATTTTCATTGTTTCTTTCATACTGGGAAACATCCATATCATATTCTACCTTCTGAATGTAGCGGCCTTCATGCCCTCCAATATCTTCCGGTGGTTTTAAGATCAGCTTACCCTTGTCATAAGCCTTTAATATGATGTTGATAATTTTTTGGGAGGTTTTTCCGTCACCATAGGGGTTAGGGGCTTTGCTCATTTTTTGATACAAACTTTCATCACCCATAATGTTACGGACATTGTTGATTATTAGTTCTTTTTCTGCACCTACCAGAATATTACCGCCGGTTTTAACAGTTTCTGGACGTTCTGTATTGTATCTGAGGGTAATACAGGGAATATTTAAGGTTATTGATTCTTCCTGAATTCCTCCAGAGTCAGTTAATACTAATCTGGAGTTTGATAGAAGAATCAGGAAATCCAGATAACCTACGGGTTTAATAAGATGGATGTGTTCGGCTTCTTCCAGAGCTTGGTGGAGACCAAACTCTTTCAGAGTCCTGATGGTTCTGGGATGTACCGGGAAGATTATCGGATTTTCTTCAAGTTCCAGCAGAGCTCCGCAAATATTTTTTAGTCTTTGCGGGTCATCCACGTTTTCTGCCCGGTGCATGGTGAGAGTTATGAAATTTTCTTCCAGATCGAGTTTTGAAGCTAACTTGGAGGTTTTTTCTGCGATTTTCAGATTTCTGATAACCGCATCAACCACGGTATTTCCGGTTATGTAAATATTATGGGGATCAAGACCTTCAAAAATGAGATTTAGGGCGGATTCTTCGGTAGGAACAAAGAACAGGCTGGAGCAAACGTCTGCCACCACTCGATTGATTTCTTCGGGCATGGTTTTATCATATGACCTGAGACCAGACTCCACATGTCCTAGGGACAGATGTAATTTGGACGAAGCTATGGCACCGGCCAAAACTGCATTGGTATCTCCCTCCACCAGAACAATATCTGGTTTTTCAGATAAGAGAATTTTTTCGATACCTTCCAGCATGACTGCGGTTTGTTTTCCATGAGTGGTGGACCCTACCCCTATATTATAATCTGGCTGGGGGAGTTCCAGGTCTTTAAAGAATTGCTCTGACATTTCCTGGTCGTAATGCTGTCCGGTGTGGATTAAAATATATTCTATGCCTTGTTTATTAACTACATCTATTAAAGGGGCCATTTTAATTATCTCAGGTCGGGTCCCGATTATGAAAGCGATTTTCATAACAAACACTCTATTATGGATTTTATTAATATTATAGATTAATAATGGTTAAATTTACAGGTTAATTCTGGTTAATATTGCAGATTATTCTGTTTTATATTATTAATTATCTCTTTGGTTGACATTAATAAATTTTGGTAAAAAAATATTAGATTTGGACTATTTATGTTCTTAAAACAGAATAATTAAAGGCGAATGAATAGTTAGGAGGGATATTATTTAGTAATAGCTTAGAAAGTTCTTAAACCTTTAATTATTATCTGAAGTTAGATTATAAGTCCGGTGTTCTTTTTCTTTTAGCCCGATATTCGTCGATGACCTTTAAAATCTCCTGGTTATTTTCTTTAATCTTTTTATTTTCTATTCTGTTTTTCCATTTTTCCATTTCTTTATTGAGACTATCAGTTTTGATGATGGCGAATTGGTCAATCATCTCTAGCTGC
Source organism: Methanobacterium sp. PtaU1.Bin242 (assembly GCA_002067565.1). Taxonomy (GTDB): domain Archaea; phylum Methanobacteriota; class Methanobacteria; order Methanobacteriales; family Methanobacteriaceae; genus Methanobacterium_A. The sequence continues at coordinate 2,415 of MVQZ01000188.1, forward strand.
ATATTATCTGCCTGAAGCAGAGGGACCATGTTACTTTCAAATTCCTCCTGCGCCTGGTGAGAAATATTATCCATGATTAAAACCGCCTTCACTCCCATATTTATAAGTAAAGACGCGGTTTGAGAGCCTCCGCCTTCAGAATTTTTAAGAAGAACCACATCTCCATTTTTTATCTTCCAGTACTCACAAGCTTCATTTATACCATCCCGAGTAAAAGTGTCAATAATCTTTACAGGAACGGCATTTTTCGATGGTCTCATCATCTGAATATTCTTAAGTGAGTTCAAATTATTCTCCAGTTCCACTCTCAAAGCCTTTTCCTGATTATACTTATTCTGCAGTTTTTTAATAAGAGAGATTTTGGAGGCTATCTCTTTTTTGTAAAGAATATCCTGGGTATATTGATAATGCAGTTTATCAATTTTATCATGGAGTTCTGCTATATTCCTCTTATAATTTTTAATTTCTACTTCAAAAGATCATCCACCATTTGTTGTTGAAGGAGCAAAAGTCAAACAAGGACAAAAATTGGCTATAATTGAAACAATGAAAATGTTTAAAGATGTAATATCGCAAGTTTCAGGTACGGTAAAAAAAATTTTAGTTCAAGATGAAAATTTTGTAGAATATGGTCAGGATTTAATTATAATAGACACGGAGAACGACAAATGATAAAAAAGTTGTTAATAGCAAACCGAGGAGAAATTGCAGTACGAGTGATACGGTCTGCAAAAGAACTCGGGATAAAAACTGTAGCTGTATATTCAGAAGCAGATAAAGATTGTTTGCATACACTTCTTGCAGATGAAAAGATTTGTATAGGACCTGGTCCATCAAGTGAAAGTTATCTTTCTATTCCAAATATAATATCTGCTTGTGAAGTTACAAACGCAGATGCGGTTCATCCTGGGTATGGTTTTTTGGCTGAAAATTCATATTTTGCTGAAGTGTGTGAAACTTGTGGTATAACTTTTGTTGGTCCTACAAAAGATTCTATGGAAAAAATGGGTGACAAAATTGAAGCAAAAAAAATTGCAAAAATTGCTGGAGTTCCTACAGTGCCAGGTATTGAAGGGTCTGTTTCTAACCCAGAAGATCCTGCGTTGATTAAAGAAGTGAAAAAAATTGGATATCCTGTAATAATAAAAGCAGCAATGGGTGGTGGCGGGAAAGGTATGCGAGTGGTAACTTCTGAAGAAGGGTTACGAATTGCATTATTAACTGCAATGGAAGAATCACGAAAAGCATTTAGTAGTGACAAGGTTTATATTGAAAAATATATTGAAGAACCAAAACATATTGAAATTCAAGTTTTAGCTGATAAGAAAGGAAAAGCTGTGTATTTCCCAGAACGAGATTGTTCAGTTCAGAGAAGACACCAAAAACTTATTGAAGAAAGTCCGTCAGCAAAAGTTGATGAAAAAACGCGCCGTCATCTTGGTCGTGCATCAATTAAACTTGTGGAAGAGATTGGATACACATCTGCTGGGACGATAGAATTTATTATGGACAAAAAAGGTAATTTTTATTTTATGGAGATGAATACAAGAATACAAGTAGAACATCCTGTAACAGAGATGGTTTCTGGGATAAAAGGTAAAGCAGGACTTGATTTGGTTAAAGAACAACTTTTAATTGCGTCTGGGGAAAAGATTAAGTTTGATTCTGAAGATGTAAAAATTTTAGGTCATGCGATAGAATGTCGTGTTAACGCTGAAGATCCTGATAAAGATTTTATGCCATCTCCTGGTAGGATAGAGAGTATAATGTTTTCCGGTGGAAATTGGGTAAGAATTGATTCTCATGTTTATGCGGGATATACGATTCCAACTTTTTATGATTCGTTAGTTGCAAAGGTTATTGTGTTAAGTTATAAACGTAGTAAAACTATTGATAAAATGGTTAGAACATTGAGCGAATTTAAAATTAACGGAATAAAAACGACAATACCGTTTCATTTAAAAGTTTTAGGAACA
>MVQZ01000189.1 GCA_002067565.1 Methanobacterium sp. PtaU1.Bin242
GACCTGTAATGCTTCTGGTTCTCCTAAATTCATCTGATACCCTCATAAATTTTATATTTAAACAAGTATATTACTGTTTCTATCATTGAGATATGGGGATTTAGTTAAAAAAAATTAAATCCTGAAGGATATGCAGCCCTGTTTATCCTTTTTTTAAAAAATCCTCTATCTGATCTATGAAATCCTTAAAATCTCTCAGATGGTTTTTAAGGGTTTTAAATGCAATTCGGTCATCTATATCACCGTAACGGTTGCGGAACCCTTTCATCACTTTTAACTTAGCTCCTACTGTTTGATCTATAATTCCTACCCTGATCAGGTTATTTGGGATGTTGATCTCTTCATGGGGGATTCCTTCTCCCAGATCCGTATTTATAATAGAGCAGATATCCCAAACATTTTCTATGGCATATTCCACCCTCTTATAAATACCATCTTTAACCAGTCCCAACTGTTGAAACTCTTCAAATTCTCGGGGCAGATGTTTTTGGACCAGATTTATGCTTTCTTTTATTTCTGCCAGCTTATTTCGGATGATTTCACTTCTCAGGAGATCATCTCCTCACCAATATAGTCATAATAATATTTTTTAAAGTCCTCAAATTCTTTTAAAGTTTGATAAGCAACCTCATGGAGGAATTCATGATCCTGATAGTAAAGCACTTCTCCCTTTAAAACATCCTTACGAATATATGAGGGGGAGATGATTGAAGATCTGCACATCATAAGAGTCATCAAAAAGTTCTGAGAGAACTTCCAGCCGGAACTGGGAGGCATCTTCCTCACATCCCTGATAATAAACAGCCAGATCAATATCAGAATCATCCCTAGCCCTACCCTCAGCCACACTACCGTAAAGAATAATAAAACGGACCTTATCAAAATCCTTCCGAACTTTTATTATATCTAGGGCCTTATTGATCAGTGTTTCATAGTTATTCATGGATACATTCCTCATAGGAGAGATATTCAACTTTAACCAGATTTATTTAATTATTTATTATAAATAATTTGCCAGAAGCTTACTTAATTTGGGAGGATAAAAATTTAAAAAGTATATTAACACAATTTTAATTATTAGAATCAAATCAGCCCCTATCCTATAAAATCAAATCAGCCCTATCCTAAGATAAAAAAAATCTTGATCCATAAATAATATGATTCATTTCTGGATCAATAATTTAAATCAGTTCAGATATAGGGCACTTCTCATCAATATGATCATAATAATATTTTTTAAGGTAAGCAACATCACAGAAGAAGTCATGATCGGACCCTACCTTAAGCATGAACCATAAACTGAAAATTATTTTTAAATGTTTTAAGCTGTAGCAAAATGAGCTCCGCTTGCAGTTAAGTTAGTACGATTTGGTGTTTCTTTATTTAAGGATTTAGGGATTTCTTTTTTATGGATTGAGATGAAAAATATTCCTTCTAGTTTTATTGTATCTTCACCAACACAGATCTGCATATCTAGACCTACCGGTTCATTGAGGGATGATTTTTTAACATGTAATATCTTAGAGGCATTTAATAGTTCTAAAGCTACTGGAACATCATCCTGGTCGAAATCCAGTATTACATCGGCAGTGATTCTCACTGATTTTTTGTATCTGTACTCTTCATCACTATATAAAAATAATGAGTCCGTAAGATAGTCATAGTCCTGTTTCATGGTAAATTGTTTTTTCTGGTTTCTTTTAAGGTCATTTTCTCACTCTATAATAACTGTTACAACCTTAATAATTTTTTCGGCTTTATCAATAGGCATTATAATCTTCTATGGATTTAAGGGGGTTATCAAAATAAATTTCAAATCTAACCATTCCATTATTATTCGTTAATGATAAATGATAAATAAAATATAGATTATTTAAGGATAAAATAAGGGGAAATATTTAATTGATAAAGATCTATCTAAAAGAGGGATTTACATGAAAAGAATTAAGATAATAGTGGAAAAACATCCTGAAGGATATGTGGCATATCCTTTGGGGCTTAAAGGAGTGGTGGTAGGTGAAGGTGATACCTACCAGGAGGCTCTGGATGATGTGAAGTCTGCCATCAAATTCCACATGGACACCTTTGGTAAGGAAGCCTTTGAAGGTGAGGAAATAATAGAAACCTTCGTGGCAGAGGTAGTGGTAGATGAAGTTTCCAAAGGACGCACATCAGCGTAAAGTATTAAAAACCCTGGAAACTTTAGGATTTAAAACGGTAAGACATGGTAATCATATTGCCATGGCACGTGAAAATGCTGATGGAACTGTAACACCCTTAACTTTACCCAATCATAACAAGATTAAAGGATCAACTCAAAAATCATATGTAGACAATCCGGAATATCTCGTAAAGAATTTTTAGGAATTTATAATAAGATTTAAGAACATTTGGTATTCTTAATGGATAAGAATAACATTAACTAATTATAGGTGGGATAAAAATATGGAAATTTCACTCAATCAAACAGTAGTCGTGGCTAAGGATGTGGTGTCCTGTGATCTGGTGGAGGAGGCTGCTCTGCTCAACCTGAAAGACGGAGTATATTATGGCTTAAATCCAGTAGGTGCCCGTATCTGGAATCTGATCCAGAAACCACGTAAGGTGGAGGAGATACTGGAGATACTCCTGGATGAATATGATGTGGACCGGGATACCTGTCAGAATGATTTATTTGAATTACTGGAGCAGCTTATAGAGAAGGAACTTGTGACAGTGAAATGATAACCAGCTTTCTAAGATTACCTGGAAGGGATAAGAAACTTCTCCTGCAGACACTCTTTTTAATGATTAAGATTAGACTGATGCTGTGGATACTGCCCTTTTCTCGCATCCAGAGATCCTTAAAGGAAACTCCGATAAATAAACATGATATTCCCCTGGAGAGGCTGATCTGGGCGGTTAAAGTGTCCAGTCATTATGTACCTAGAGCAACATGCCTGACCAATGCCCTAACTGGACAATCACTCTTTTTAAAACACGGATATCCATGTATGGTTAAAATAGGTGTGGGAAAATCAGACGAAGGTGAGTTTGAAGCCCATGCCTGGCTGGAATATGGGGATGAAGTGGTTATTGGTGAGTCAGAGAAGGAGTATGTTCCTCTATTTGATTTAAATAAAAAATGAAAAGATTAAAAAACTTCTTTTAGATAGTTATCCCATACATTTTTACAAACATATTATTGTGTAGTGGATTTAGGTGTTTTTGCTTGGTTGGTAATTTTAGTAGGTGGATTTTTTAGATTCACATGATAAAAGTTATTTAACGGTATTTATGTACTGTTCAGTAAATTGGTAAAGTGTTTATTTAACGGTATTTATGTACTGTTCAGTAAATTGGTAAAGTATCTATTTAACGGTATTTATGTACTGTACAGTAGATTGGTAAAGTATTTATTTAACGGTATTATAAGTACTGTACAGTAGGTGATTAAAATGCCCAGTTTACCATTAGGTATCCCTTCAGATCTGAATAAGTATTTTTACAACAGAGAAAAAGAGCTAATACGTCTTCATTCATTTATAGAGTCTCTTAATAAAGACGTAGCCAATCAGATCCTGGTTACAGGACATCGGGGGGTTGGTAAGTCATTTCTCCTTGAGAAATTTATCAAAGAAATACCTTCTAACATATTAAC
>MVQZ01000190.1 GCA_002067565.1 Methanobacterium sp. PtaU1.Bin242
CTGTTGTTAATTCTTCATTTGCCACATAGTAAGCGCAGAGGTATTTATTACCCTGCAAGTCTTCCTTGGCTATTACTATGGTTTCCTTTATTTGAGGATGTTCTAATAATCGGCTCTCAATTTCACCCGGTTCTATTCTGTATCCTCTGATTTTTACCTGGTGATCTGTACGGCCTAGGTATTCCATTTCTCCGTTAGGTAAAAGTTTTGCTGTGTCTCCGGACTTGTATATTATTTCTCCTTTTTTGTAGGGGTTGGGGATGAATTTTTCCTTGGTTAACTCTTCATTGTTTAGATATCCTCTTACCACTCCGGCCCCTCCGATATGGAGTTCTCCCGCTACACCGACGGGGACTAGTTTCATGTTCTGGTCCATTATGTATGTGTTGTCTGTTGGGAGGGGTTTGCCGATGTTGTTGTTGTTTAATCTGATTTCCTGTTCTCCTATTTCCTTAAATGTGACATGTACTGTTGTCTCGGTGATGCCGTACATGTTAATTAATTTGGTTAGCGGATATTTCTCCATCCAATCCTTCAGCATAGTTGGTTTTAAGCCTTCTCCACCGAACACCACATATTTTAATTCAAGATCTCTTTCATCATTTTTTAGTTCTTCTTTTATGAGGTTGTAGAATGCAGTGGGTGTTTGATTTAGTATGGTGACTTTTTCTTCTTTTAAGAGACCTAGGAATTTTTTAATGTCCTTTGCTGTTAGTTGGGGGACTATGATTAGTTTGGCTCCATTTAATAGTGCGCCGTACATCTCCCACACAGAGAAATCGAAACAGTATGAATGGAACATGGTCCATACATCATTTTCATTGAAATGGAAGGGTATTTTTTCGCTAAATAGTCTAACTACGTTTAGATGTTCAACCATGACTCCTTTAGGGTTTCCTGTGGTGCCTGAGGTGTAAATTACATAGGCCAGATCATCTGGTTCGTTCGCATTATCCAGATTATCTGAATTTTCATGATAAGTGGATTCAGATTGGAGATTTAACACTGAAAAATCGTAATTAGACCAATCTAGGAGATTTGAAGAATCATTTGTTATTAATAATAGATCTGCCCCACTATCCTCCATCATGTACTTGATCCGATCGGTAGGGTATTGTGGATCAATGGGCATGTAGGCCCCTCCTGCCTTGAGCACCCCTAACATACCTATAATCATCTCTGGGGAACGCTCCACCAGCAAACCAACTATATCGTCTGGTTTAACTCCTTTATCTCTTAAAACACGTGCAAGTTGGTTAGATTTCTCATTCAACTCTTTATAAGTTAATTGGTTATCCTCATAGGTTATTGCGATATTATCTGGCGTATGCTCAACTTGTTCCTCAAATATTTCCTTTATAGTTTTGCGGGGATATTCTGCAGGGATGCTGCTTTCATCATAAAGAAGGGCATTTTCTTCTTCATCACTTAGCATTTCAATATCTTTAAGCTGTAAATCAGGATTTTCAACTATGCTTTCTAAGATGTTTTGATAATGTTTGGCAAATCTTTGCATGGTCTCCTTTTGGAATAATTTCGTGCAGTATTCCAAAACAAAGGCTAGTTCTCCTTCCTCTTTTTCCGTTAGACCCAAAAGTATATCATTCCTGGTTACCATGAACGGGGTTTCATATGTAGTAAACTTCAAACCCTTAACTTCTGTCTCGTTCATATCAATATTTTGCAGTACGAAGGCAACATCGAAGAGAGGATTTCTACTCAAATCTCTTCTAACTTTTAATTTTTCCACAAGTTCTTCGAATTGGACGTCCTGATTTTCATAAGCATTTAAGGCGTTTTCTTTGACATCTTTTAGGAATTGTTTGAAGGTTTTATCTCCTTCAGGATAATTACGCATGGCTAAAACGTTATAAAACACGCCGATGATATTCTCAAGGTCGAAGTGGGGTCGGCCGGCTATGGGTGAACCCACCACTATATCTTCCTGTCCGGTGTATTTGGAAAGAAGTTTATTAAAAGCAGCCAGAAGTATCATGTAGAGTGTTGCTCCAGCATCCTGTGCAACACTATTAAGTTTCTCTGCCAATTCCTTGTTTATTTCGAAGTTTAAACGGTCTCCTTCAAAACTCTGCATTGAAGGTCGAGGATGGTCCAGTGGTATGTCCAGCACCGGAATTTCACCATTGAATATTTCCAGCCAGTATTTTTCCTGTTTCTGGATGAAATCTTCTGTATGTTGTTTTTTCTGCCATACGGAGTAATCTTTATACTGTATTCTTAAATCCGGTAATGATTTTCCTTCATACAGTTTTATCAATTCCTGTAAAAAAATGCTCATGGATATGCCGTCTGATATGATATGGTGCATATCAAATAATAGTAGATGTTTGTCTTTTTTTATTTTTATTAGGTTCACTCTTAAAATAGGGGCTTGATTCAAGTCAAAAGGTTTTATAAATCCTTTAATGATCTCTTCTGCTTCTTCTTCAGTTGACTCCAAGTAATTTATATTAAAATCTACTTCCTCGTGTATTTTCTGAACTGGCTCTCCATTTACCATTGCAAAGGAGGTTCGTAATGTGTCATGCCTCATGATTAGTTCCTGGAATACCTCTTTAAAACGCAGCAAATCTATAGGGCCTTCCACCAACATTACACCAGGTATGTTGTATGCAATGCTGTCCTTATCAAACTGATCCAGTATATACAATCTTATTTGAGCAGAAGACATAGGATAATATTCTCTTTCCTCTACAATTTGGATATCAGAATAGATACTCTTACCCGCCCTTCTGATGAAAACTGCCATTTCTGCAACTGTTGGTGTTTGGAATACTTTTTTTAGAGGAAAATCCACATTGAATTCTTTGTGTATTCTGGATACTAAAGTGGTGGCTTTAAGGGAGTGTCCACCTAATTCGAAGAAGTTATCTCTAATTCCCACTCGATTTACTCCCAGAATATCCTGCCACAGTAGAATTAATTTTTCCTCCACTATATCTCTGGGTCCAATATATTTTACGCCAGTACGTATACTGCCATCGGGTTCTGGAAGAGCTTTCTGGTTGATTTTACCA
>MVQZ01000191.1 GCA_002067565.1 Methanobacterium sp. PtaU1.Bin242
TATCTTGATCATGTTCCCCCCCACAGTGGGTTTTTCTTCAATTATATAAACTTTGATTCCCTGTTTGGCCAGTGAAAGTGCTGCGGTTATCCCGGATATCCCTCCACCTATTACCGCTGTACTTTTTTTGGTTTTACGGACTATGGTATCCAGTGGCCGTGCGTACTTAACCCTTTCCAGGGCGGCGTTGGTCAGTGCTATAGCCTTTTCTGTGGCCTTATCAATGTCAGAATGCACCCAGGAGCACTGCTCTCTTATATTGGCCATCTCTAAAAGATAGGGGTTCAGGGGAGCTACATGATTTCTAAAGGTTTTTTCATGGGTAATGGGTGAACAGGCTGCAATCACCACCCGGTCTAAATCCTCCTCAAGTATGATGTCTCTGATGTTTTTCTGACATTTTATGGAGCATAAATTTTCAAATTCTTTCACCACTTTGGCATCTATTGATGCTTTAAGTCTTTCAATATCCACGGTGTCTGAAATATTTCCCCCGCAACGGCATAAAAAAACACCAACATCGATGCTGCTTTTAGGGGCGTATCTTGAGAATTGATAATCCTTCACGTGATTTCCTCTCTAAATTAAAATATTGGATATTATTTGTTCAGATCAAAATTTTAAGTTTTAATCAATACTCTTTTTTTTTAATTCTTTTAATATCGGATCTAAAGATACAGTATGGGTTTGCACTCCCACCACTCTATAAGGGTCAGCTCCCAGTGCCAACGCTACCAATTGGGAAATATTAAGATGCATTATATTAAATTCAGTGGCCTGTGATCTTCCTATGTATTTTTGGTTTCTGTCAAACTGCATCTGACAGTTGGGACACATGTGCAACAGTATATCAACATCATTCTCCTTTAAACTTAAAAGCTTTTCATTAGTTACCGAAAGTGATAGATCTTTATTTAAATAACGCTGTCTGAAGCCGTTTCCACAGGTATTGGTCTTACGATCATACCAATCAACAGTGTCCAATCCACATGCATTGGCTAGTGTTTCTAAAATCATTGGATCTCGGGCATTTCCAATGGTATCTTTATGATGGGCTTTGCAGTAGTGACATGCATGATGAGAAGCAACTTTAAAGTGAGATAAGTCAATTTTAAAAATATTTTCAATTTCTGTTGATTTACTGTAAAGAATTTCGGCCACATGAAAAATATTATCCTTGGATTTCATTTCATCCTCAATATATTCCATATTTCCAAGGCCTGATGTTTCAAAAATATTGTTTATTTTATTTCTTACTTCTTCATTTTTATTCAGTATATTACATGATTTTTTTAGTATGGCATAACAAGTTGAGCATAGTGTGGCTATATTTTTATGTCCTTCCTCCCGGGCCACTGCAAAATTACGAGCAGCAATTGCAGTGGTAGAGAACTGGTCAAACAGGTCAGTGTAATGTCCCAGTCCAGTGCAGCAGGACTGTCTGTTACTGACTATGTATTCGATGTCCAGTTTATCAAAGAGGTATCTGGTGGAGGATTCAACCCCGGGATATTCCAGATTCACCAGACAGCTTTTAAATAGCAGAATTTCCTTATCTGGTATTTTTTTCATCCCTTCACCCGCTTTATTTTTCCCAGTCTGTTTTTAAAACCTGTTTTTTCTAATATTTTGTTGATATCCTGTACATCTTCTTCTGGCAGTGTAAGGGGGGCCAGACCTAATTCCGCCCTTATATCTTCCAGATCAACCTTAAGTTGAAGCCAGTCCTCTCCTATATCCTGTACCAGTTCATCAAAGAAATTTATGGGAATGGATCCCAGCCCAAACTCCAGGAAATTCTCAGCATAATTTGAGAAAGGAGCTATTTCTGGTATTCCATTTCCTTTTTTGATTGCTTTCTGTCTTAAAATTTGATTTATCTCACATACACTGTTATTTACCGGGCAGACACTGTGACAAGAGTAGCAGTAAAAACAGTTCCAGATTAAATCATCTGAAATTAAATTTTCATCATTATCAAGGACTCTTTTAGATATTACTCTCGGATCCAGATCTGTATGTCTTGCCGCTGGGCAGACCGAGGTGCACATCCCACATTGAATACATTTAAGAACACCAATATATTCAGAGGCCTTCAAGTCTTTGATTATGCTCCAAGCAAGCTTGAAAGTATTTTCACCCAATTTAAGAGTTTTCATCCATTAAACCTCATAGTTAATCTTATTTAAATATATCTTTGGGCTACAGTAGAAAACCCCCCATAAATTCACATCTATAACAATTGTTATAATGGTATTTATATTTTATGCTCATGATTATACTAAAAATATTACAAAATACCCCTAACTTATTTATCTTCCAGAATAATATCTAAATCCCCTAATTTACTTCTTATTAAATCAGAAAGCTCCCATTCCTTCTTTTCTCTGAGTTTCCCTCTCACTTCAACTATAACTTCCAACAAATCATTAGTCTTATCATCAATACAGATTTTATTCGTGAGTTTTAGGCCAAAAATACCCCCAAATTCCATTAAAAAACTTCTAACATCATTTAAAGAATTTTTAGAAATATTTCTATGGTCAATACTCCGATTTATGTCCCTTATAAAGTCAAATATAATGGATAGTGCATCTGGCGTGTTAAAATCATTATCCATAGCTTCCAGAAATCTATTTCTCGTATCCCTAACTTTATTATTATGTTCCTTATCTTTCTGGTTCAAATCAGATATATCTGATTCAATAATCCCATTAACAGTCTCAATTAACTTATAAATTCTTTCTAAACTGTTTTTTGATTGTTCCAGTGCAGATTCACTGAAATCAATGGGGCTTCGATAGTGGGTGGATAACACCAAGAACCGGAAAACTTCTGGATCATGATCCTGTAATAAATCCCTGATAGTGATAAAATTACCCAAAGATTTGGACATTTTTTCTCCTTTTACATTTAAAAAACCAGTGTGCATCCAGTAGCGTACCATGGGTTTCTTTCCGGAGACCGATTCCATCTGGGCGATTTCTGCTTCATGATGAGGGAAGATCAAATCTAAACCTCCACCATGAATGTCATATTGAGGTCCCAAATATTCCTCAGTTATGGCCGTGTCCTCTATATGCCATCCTGGCCTTCCATTACCCCATGGCGACTTCCAAAAAGGTTTTTCATCCCTTTTTTTCCAAAGGGCAAAGTCTCCTGGATTTTTTTTGGTACTGTCCTGATTTATTCGGTGTACATTCAAATCCTCTATGTTGCGACGGGAAAGTTTTCCAAACTCAGGGAATTTGGATTCGTCAAAATAAACTCCGGTTTCTGTCTGGTAAGCAAAACCTTCTAAAAGCAGGGTTTCAATCTGGGTGATGATTTCCGGAAGATGTTCTGTGGCTCGTGCATAGAAATTCACATTTTCCACACCAAGGGCTTGCATATCTTCCAGATATCTCTTCTCAAATTTCCTTGCCAGTTCAACCGGTTCTACATCCAGTTGGGATGCTCTTTTTATTATCTTATCATCAATATCAGTGATGTTCTGCAGGTAGAAAACACTGTATCCCCTGTATTTTAAATAGCGGACTATTACATCAAAGGATATATATGTCCGGGCATGTCCTATATGGGAATTATCATAGACTGTGGGTCCGCAGACAAACAACTTAATTCTATTTTCATGCAGGGGATTTAATTCTTCCTTTTTTCGGGTCATGGTGTTATAGATTTTTATCATAAGACCTCACACGGACTATTTTTAGGTTAAAATGATTAAATTCCAAGGGAGAATATAAAATTCAACTTAAAGTTTACTAAATTTACTATTAAGTTTTTTTTATTATAATGAGGCCGAGATTGGGATTTGAACCCAAGTATCATGGTCTGCAGCCACGCACCTAGCCACTCGGTCATCTCGGCATTAATTAACTAATACTCTCATCTACTTATTATATGAATTTTCTCTTTAAATCAATTAATTTGTTTAATGGAAAAGATATCCTATCCATTTTTAATTCTTGTGTGTTGTCCCTAAAAAGTGCTGCTGTTTTTATATTATAGCGTGAGTTTAATAAAGTATGGGCATGGGAACTGTTAGAAAAACGGTAATATTTACGGTTTATTTGAACTAAATGATAACCATAAAGTTCAAATTTCACGTGGTGCATATAAAATAAAGGGGATCTATATGAAAAATATTAAAAGAATGAAACTTTACCACCATCCTGAAAGGATATATGATGAACTTAAAGCTGCTGGAAATAATGATACCGTTCTTAAAGTCCAGGATCTATCCTCTTTTGATCAGTACCACTATTTAGGTACCTCTGCAGTTGATGATGCCATAAATATTTTGAATATCAGTTCAAAAGACAGAATTATAGAAATCGGCTCTGGTATAGGGGGTCCTGCCAGATATCTGGCGGATAAAACCGGTTGTCAGGTAAC
>MVQZ01000192.1 GCA_002067565.1 Methanobacterium sp. PtaU1.Bin242
TCTTTTAAACATTTCCTTTACCAGAGGCGATTGATCATCCATGTCACCATATTTGGAAATTATGTCTTCTGCACCTTCTTCTTTAAGTTTGATGAACATCTGATCCAGATCATCATCGGTAAGTGATTTAAAGATCTTACGAACCTTAAACTGAGTACTAAGCTCATTCTTATACTCTTTACGGTAAATTGATTGGTAATCTGTTAAAATTCTCAAATCATCATTATCCAATGCCCGAGTTACAACATCTGCTGCCAATTGAGCAGATTTAAATCCTATAATTAGTCCACCACCAGTGGTGGGTTTGACTTGAGATGCAGCATCACCTAATAAAATAGCCCTATCTTTTACTATCTTTTTTTTAGAATTATAAACTGGAATTCTTCCATGGTATTTTTTTACAATTGAATAACCATTAAATTCTGGATTTCCGTTTAAAAAATCCTTTAAGATATTGTTAAAGGTATGATAATCAGAATTTCCAAATAAGCCTACTCTTGCTGTAGATGCGTTTAAAGGGATTATCCAGATGAAACCAGGGGAAATATCAGCGCTTACGTGAAGATGGACGTAATCCGTGTCAAATATGTCTCTACCAAAGTCAACCATAAATTGAGCTGCTTGCACAGAATCTGGATGTTTAGAAGTTTCATCGGGAAATTTCCTGGCTACCACCGAATTATAACCATCTGCTCCCACAATTATTTTACCACTAATATCTTCTTTTCCATTGTTTAAATGGAGACAACCTTTTTTCAGGTCAAAATCCTTCACCTTATGATTTAAAAACAGTTCTGCCCCAGCATCAACTGCTAGTTTGGCCAGAAATTTGTCATAGCCCACCCTATCCACCACATATGCTTCTGGCTGATTTTTAGCAACTTTAAGTATGTGATCTCCTGGAGAATGTAAATAAGCTCCATAAACAGGGTTAATTATTAGTTCATCAGGTAAAATGTTCACATCTTTTATTTGTTTACCTAAAAGACCTGCACATTGAAGGGGTACTCCTATTTCCTTTTTTTTCTCCATAATCCCGATTTTAAACCCTTTTTCTGCTATGTGTCTGGCGAATGTTGAGCCCACGGGACCGGCACCTACCACTACTACATCATAATTCGTCATATTAATCTTCAGATATTTTTTATGAGTTTATATTATGTATTTCTTGAATTATCTAATTTTGTATCTTGTTAGCTAATTAAAGACCAAAAAAGGATTAATTTTATTAAATTTAGGTAATATGCTAACTTAAAACAAATTATTATTGTCCTTTACTTTATCTATGATTCTTATGCAGATATAATTTTTTTTATTTATTAATGATATGATGATAAATAGTTCATTTTGTGCTAAATCTATTAATCATAACCAGATTAAAATAATTCAATATCTTTTAAACTTTTTGTCATATTCTTCTATAACAGATTTACGGTCTTCAGATCTCTTATATTTTCTGAATCCAATATCTTCACCCTGCATAAGCCTGTTTATGGTATTTTCAACTTCTGAAGGGTTAGGAATATCTTCCAGTATCAACTGAGTATGCTCATGACCTCCATATATTTCAATATCTCCCGACATGAAAACTCTCTCTAAAAGCCCCTGTGACACATTGATATCCTGAATTTTATTGTAGTGGATGTAAATCTTTTTTTTCCTTATAATACCCTTTTGGATCATCACTCTCCGATTGGTAAGTATGTAATGAACTGCCCTCCATGATACTAGATCCCATAAAATCCATAAAAACAAAATAACTACCAATAAGAGCAATAGATAGGTAACGCCTTCTACCAGCGGAAGTCTAATGTAATTAATCAGGACATCCTGTATTACTGCTGTTGAAGCCACAATATAAGTGAATAGATATAGTAATAATAGTAGTATGATAATTTTGATGAAAGTTGATCCTAGATTGATTGTAAACCGGGGTCTTGTCTCAAACAAAACTCTTTCTCCAGGATAGGAAGATTTTTTCCCTTCGGTCATTTTTTTAAACTCCGACATTAAATTATAAGAGATGTATTTTATCTATCATTTAATGGTCTATAATATATTTTACGGGAATTTAACAGATATAGATGTAATGATAAAAGAAAGAATCTCCATAGATGAGACCAATATAACACTTAAAACTGATCTGAAAAAGCATGGACTATACTATTTTATACTAAAACAGCGCATGGAACTTAAAAATTATATAAAAGCTCATGCTGACTTTTTAATTAGTTTTGAACCATTAATAGTAGAAAATGCTCCGCTTATAGTGAGCATGATGTCTCGAGCCGCCCGAAAGGCAGAGGTGGGTCCTATGGCTGCGGTGGCCGGGACCATATCCCAGCTTTCAATGGGTTTTCTCCTTGCAGAAGGCGCTAAAAATGCCATAGTAGATAATGGTGGCGATGTAGCTCTAAAAACCAATAAAGACGTGATAATGGGTTTGTATGCCGGTGAATCATCGCTTTCTGGTCAAATAGGATTTAAAATTAAGCATGGAAAGACCCCCATTGGAGTTTGTACCTCTTCTGGCACGGTAGGACATTCCATCAGTTTTGGACGGGCCGATTCAGTTACTGTTTTTGCAGATGAAGCTAGTGTTGCCGATGCACTTGCAACATCAATCGCTAATGAAGTTAAAGGAGATATAAACCAGGATGCTGTGGGAAACGGTCTTAGTCGAGCTGAAGATGTTAGAGATCTTATAAGGGGAGTTATAATCATAGTAGGAGAATCTGCAGGAATAGTGGGTAAAATACCTAAACTGGTAAAAACTGACAAGAAAGTGGTTTTAGGGGATTTTTTTGATGTTTATTAGAAATATGGGATAATTAAAGTCAATAAATATTATAATAAAAGATTCCAAATAAATTAATTTAAAACATAATTAATCACATTTTTAAAGAGAAAACATCCACCTCACTTCCTTCCTCTAAAATTTCAACATTTTTAGCAACTTTAAAATATCCATCAGCATCAGCCAGAGAAGATATAGCACCCGAATCCTTTAAAATAGGATGAACTTTGCCTTCTTCTATTTTGACCAACACATACTGCTGTCTTCCCCTGGCCGGTATGTATCTTCTTGATAGTTTGAGTCGGGTGAATTTCATTTCCCTGTCCTCAAGAGACAGAGAAGCAATTTTTCTCAAAAAAGGAGCAATGAAAACATTGAAAATCATCAATGCCGATACTGGATAACCAGGTAATCCAAATATTATTTTTTTTTCTCCATCCATATTGATTAATCCTATTATGGTAGGTTTTCCTGGTTTTACAGCTATTCCATGCACTAAAACCTCTCCCAGCTCATCCAGAACCAACCTCAATACATCTCCAGCACCGGCTGACGTTCCTCCTGAGGTTATTATAATGTCTGCATCTTTAAATTCATTTATTTTATTTTTTAAAGATTCATAATCATCTTTTGCTATTTCGGAATGTATTGGAATACATCCACATGATTTAACTGCGTTGGAAATAGTGTAAGAGTTAATGTCATATATTTTCCCATATTCCAGCTTTTCATCGTGTTTTATTATTTCGTTTCCAGTGGAAATCACTGCTACCTTTGGTTGAGTGAAAACCGGAACTTCTATCATACCAATAGCGCTTAAAACACCGATTTTATCTGGAGTTATTAGCTCACATCTGGAAAGTAAAAGTTCTCCTTTCTTTACATCAGAACCTTCCATAGTTATATTGGCTCCCAGGGGTACGCTCTCTAAAATTAATATATTTTCGTCTTTTTTTTCTGTGTATTCTATCATGATTACTGCATCAGCACCATCAGGAATAGGTGAACCCGTACTTACCTCAATGCAGGTCCCCTCTTCTACTTTCATCTCTGGAATCTGACCAGCCATCACCACTTCTAAGAGCTTTAAAGATGTTGGTTTATCTTCTGATGCCATGAATGTGTCTTTTGACATTACTGCATAGCCATCCATGGCTGCTCTCTTGAATGGGGGTAAATTTATAGTAGCATGTACATCCTCAGATAGGACTCTCTGATAGGACTCCTCTAAAGGTATTTTTTCCACATTTTTTTTAAAGGGAAGATTTAAGATTATTTTATCCACATCATCCGGATCCATGATCTTCAAGAATTCCTGTCCCATATCTATCACTCTCGGTGAATATTTTGATGCTGAAAAATTGTGTACAAGATCTTGTTAAAATCTTAAATTATATATCCATACAATTTTTAAAACATCTATTACTAAAATTAATTCCATGATTTAATACAAAAACTTCATGTATTCTTGTCCATTATAATACTCTTTTTTATATACACCTACAATACTTATATAAATAAGAAGCTTTAAGTGTCTGCTTATAGTATTAATATTTAGACAGTTACGAATAACGGATTATGGATAAAATCCATTTGGATAAATCTATAAAATTAGATAAATCCTTAATGATACCATTTTATTTGTGATTAATCCGTTAAATTTAAATT
>MVQZ01000193.1 GCA_002067565.1 Methanobacterium sp. PtaU1.Bin242
TTATTAATCCCTACTTGAGCATCGCTTAAAAAGGTTATAACAAAAAAAATGGGATTATATTAATAACCGAAACTTATTTTTTGGCATGTTTTATTTTATCTAAGTTAATTTGGATTAATCTGATTTTTTAATGCATAATGTTATATTATCATAACCACATAATAGTAATATTAAATATAATTAAAGTATTATTATTGATAGATTTATCATGGTGAATTACTATGGGTTTTCTGGATATGATTAGAAATAAACCGAATTTCTATAATAACCGTGGTATTGAAGAGTTTAACATTGGAAATTATGAAAACGCTCTGGAATTTTTTAATAAAGCCTTGAAAATATGCTCTGAATGTGGTGAAATATGGTATAATCGAGCTTCTACATTATGGGAGTTGGGGAAGTATTATGAAGCCATAAAATGTTATGATAAGGCGTTAGATATTAATCCCAAACAGTTAGAGGTGTGGTTTAATCTGGGTGTTATTTTATCCGGAATGGGCAAACATCAGGAGGCTTTAGAGTGTTTTAACAGAGCACTGGAGCTTGAAGGAGAAGACGCAGAGGCCTGGTTTATAAAAGGAATGATACTGAAAAAATTAAAAAGACATCCGGAAGCTTCAGAATGCTTTAAGAAGGTTATAATGTTAGATCCTGATTTTAAATCAATTAAAAGGCGGGAAAATTCCATTTAGTTATATAAAAAAATCAAATCAAATCAAATGGTTAAAAGAAGGCGTTGTTTAGAAAAATATGGAGATAACCATAGATCAGACTCACCGCGATGATGGTGATTATTAATATGCTCAGGGGGTAGACTATTCTTTTGACAGCTTTTTCAGGTAATTTAGAACGCAGCAGCTCTTCAAACATCAAGCCCCCGTCCAGGGGCTTCATGGGAAGTAGATTGAAGGTTCCCACCAGGAAGTTAAGGATGAATATGTAGTAGAAGAGTTCTTTGAGGGGGAATACAATCCAGGGCAGACTGTTACCCCATGTTTTGGAAGCATCTTCATTAACCACTAAGTTTTCTTCACTTCTTATTCCTATGTATGATCTACTGTCATTATTGGGATTGGCTATGGTTTTAAGGGTGTAAGTACCTTTATCTGTTTGAAAAGTTAGCGTGTCACCGATTTTAGTATTGTTTAAAGATTGAATGTACTGTGTCATATTTTTGGTGGGATTACCGTTGATGCTCTGGATAACCATACCTGGCTGCAAAACACCTTCTGCAGGACTGGAAGGGACCACACTGTCTATTTGGATGCCGTCATTGTGGAAAGTAGGGAATATTGGGCCGCTTGTATTCAACCATACGGTTTCAGTATGTATAGTTGTTCCAGGAACCGAAAATCCCGGAATAATAGCGAAGGAAAGGCTACTAATTGTTAATAAAATTATGCCCAGGAGAATTATGAGTGAAATTGCTGCTAGTATCAGGTTAGATACTGATCCCGCTACATATATTCTTAGTTTGCCAAGGCGACTTATTTTTTTAACTTCTTCATCATCAGGTTCCACAAAGGCCCCGGGAAGTATGGCTAAAAGCAACACTCCGATGGATTTGATTCTTACACCTTCCACCCGGGCCAGAATTCCATGCCCAAACTCGTGGACTATCATCACTGTGGCTAGGGCAATTATCCCATATCCGAATGGAATATAAATGGGCTGACCAGGCATGTCCACTCCCGGCAGAACCAACGCTACTGTAGGTGTTTCCAGAAGAGTTTCTAAGGATTGAATTAGAAAATAAAGCATTAAAAACATAAGGAAGAACCCAACGGGTATTCCAATGTTCATAGTCCATTTCCAAAATCTAGGCGAGCTCTGAGCAATGTTATCAATAAATCCTCGTAGTCTTTTGGTCTTTCTCATCAGTATAGGGCCTTCAATATCTATTTTAAGCTGTTTATGGAATAAAATTGCAATAACCCATATAAGGATGAATCCAATGGCATAATACCATAAAACGTTCAATAAATCACCTTTTTTTCCGGAATCTTTTTCATGGTCTTTTTGAATCAATATTTTTTACTATTCGTTGAACAGTTTTTGACTATCTCATTATTTATATTCCTATTGATCTGGAATTTTGATTATTTGAGATTATTGATTATTATAATTGATCTAAAATTTGAGCATCATCAGTCTTAATCTTGGCCATGCTCACTTTTAAACACATTACATGTTACCCTACTTAAACCCTTAGGGAATCGTAAAGTAGAACATCACACAATTCACCTTCCCCTATCCCTTCCAAATTCTCTTCTATGACAACATAGCAATTAGACTCTACCATTGACCGAATAATACCTGATCCTTTTATTTTAAGTGGTTCGACAAATTCACCATCAGTTTTAGCCCGTACGTAATCGGTTCTTCCCAATGTGGAGGGTATTTTACGGGTGGCTGTCTTTTGAATAAGAAGAGGGGTTCTTTCAAGATTCTGCATCTTAAGCAAATGTTTTCTCGCCATGACATCAAACTGCACCATGGCTGCTACAGGATAACCGGAAAGCATAAAAACCGGTTTATTCTGAACCTGAGCAAATGCAAAGGGTTTACCGGGTCGTAAAGTAACGCCATGGATCAGAACCTCACCCAGCTCATCAGCCACATCTACCACCACATCTCCCTTGCTTATAGCGGTTCCTCCGGTGGTTATAATGGCATCATGGGTTTCAATCAGCTTTTTAAACTCTTTTTTTACCAGGGGGGCGTCATCTTCCAGGTGGATGAGGGTGGGAATTGCAAGGGAGCTTTCCACCATGGCCTTTATGGTATAATGATTGGAATTTATAACTTCGGCGTCATGGATATCTGGACGGGGCATCACTAACTCACTGCCGGTGGTTATAACACCGATTAGTGGCTTTCTAAATACTTCAACTTCACTGTACCCTGCAGAAGCTATAATGGCCAGATCCTGGGCTTTTAAAAGTCTGTTTTTCCCCAGTACCACATCCTCCTTTTGAATATCTTCACCTTTAAATGAAACATTTTCACCCGGTGTTAGAGACAGCGCCACCTCCAGATCATCCCCCTCTTCTTGGGTATATTCTTCCATAACCACTGCATCTGCGCCTTGGGGTATGGGAGCGCCGGTAGCAATTTTAACAGCTTCTCCACTTTTTAAGATCACATTGGATTTACTTCCTGCTCCAATACGATCTACAATGTTTAATTTAACAGGATTTTGCTGTGAAAAGCCAAAAGTGTCCTGGGCACGTATAGCATAACCATCCATAGCGGACCGGTCAAATGGTGGAGAATCCAGGAGGGAGGTCACATCTTGGGCAATCACCCTTTGATGGGCATTTTCCAGTGGAATTTTTTCTATTGGATTTTCTATTGATGCCTGTTTTATGGTGTTTTCTATAATAGCATGGGCTTTTGGCACTGGTGTTAGTTTAGATAAAAACATAGTATTCCTCAAATTTATTTTTGAATGTTTCTGGTATTGGAAGTTCATCAGATCCTGATTTAGTGATTTTAAAGTAATTTTTTAGAGAATTAGGGGTTATTAAATTTATCATGGTAAAATTACTTGGTATTATGTATTAGTATACAGTAAAATTTCCCTGTCATATATTATCTTACTTATCATTTTTATATTAAATCTCAAAATAAATTTCCCTGTTATTTTTCTTAAAATCTATATGGATTATGGTTGGATAATGATCTTTTTATAAGTTTTTTTATGGTTGAACAGTTTTGTTTAATAATTTTTGGCATGATTAGATAGTAAATTTGTTTTATATTTTTGATTATTGTGAATATTAGGGTATAAATCCCTTTAATTGTTGGTTTTTTAGGGAAAGATAACTATAAATACGTTTGCACTCATATATTAATTTGTTATGGGCTTGTTAAAAAAATTTATAGGGGGAATTATATGAGAAATGCAATTATGGGCATTCTGGCCATAATACTTGGTGTTCTGGTCATAGCTTTCCCACTGGTAGGTGTAGTCGCTGTTAGCTTCATAGCTGGATTTGCAGTGATTATGCTGGCTATATGGTTCTTGATTGCCGGTGTAGCTGAGATGTATGTCGACCGGGTAGTGGGTATTTTGACCCTGATACTGGGTATTATAGCGCTAATAATTGGATTTGGCTTACTTTTAAACCCTGCTCTTTTTGCCTTCCTGACAGGCATAGTACTGTACTTAGCAGGTATTCTAATGATAATTGCAGGAATAATCTCACTGTTAGGTGGAATGGAGGTAAGATACAGAGTATGGGGAGGAGTTTTAGGAATAATCTTAGGTATAATCTATATCATATTGGGTACCTTTGCGTTTAATCCGCTGTACCTTGGATTTATTATTGGAATCTGGCTGTTATTAATCGGTATATTCAGTTTTTTTGCACCGAGTCAATGATTCGAAAAACTTGTTTAACAAGCCCTTACTTTTAAAAACAGCTTATTTATTCTTTTATTTTTAATTTATTCTGTTTAAAACACTTCTAATTTTGAGGATGTGTTTTTAATTTATTCTTCTCATTTTTAGATAGTAAATGAAAAAAAATATCTGTTAAAACCAGTAAAGATAAATCCACCATGAAAGATAAAGACCTGAAAAATGCCAGATTTCGGCGGAAAATGCAAAGGGGCATGACTAGCTGGCGGAATAAGCTGGGCAAACCAGAATTCAATGTGAAGGATTTTCAATTAGAAAAAGTGGAAGTAGACATACCTGGTCTGGATCAGGTTTTTGATAATTATCGTATTGTTAATATTTCAGACATCCATTTAGGACAGTGGATAACTCCCAAACATCTGGAAGGGGTAATTGGACTTGTAAATGATCTAAAACCAGATATGGTGGCGATAACTGGAGATTTTGTGTCCTATATTCTAGATGATGTTGCAGAGGATCTGGAATCATCCCTAAAGAAGTTGGAACCAAAAGATGTTTCGCTGGCGGTTCTGGGTAATCATGATCACTGGCTGGGAGCAGAGAAAATCAGAAAAATACTCAGGGACTGTAATATAATTGATATAAGCAATGATGTTTACACTTTGAAGCGGGAAGAATCCCAATTTCACATTGCTGGTGTGGACAGTGTAATGTTAGAAAAACACCGATTAGACGTTGTGATGGGGAAATTACCGGAAGAGGGTCCGGCTATTCTTCTGGCTCATGAACCAGACTTCGCTGATGTAAGCTCCATCACCGGTCGTTTCAGTTTACAGATATCTGGTCACTCCCACGGGGGTCAATTCGTGATACCAGGGCTGGGTACTTTCATCCGAGGCCCTCATTTCTATAAATATCCTCATGGAGAATATAAAGTGGGAAACATGGTTCAGTACACCAGCAGGGGGTTGGGTACTAATATTTTCTGGTTCAGAATTAACTGTGACCCTGAAATTACTTTATTCACCTTAAAAAGTGTTTAAATTTAAATTTGTAAGATGTATAGGATGGATTAAATGACCATAACAGAGACCAGAACGCAACGAACAAAAAGGTCATTAGCCTTTTGGGTGGGGAGAACTCTTATTTTATGGGTAGGTGGAGTTTTAGGATTCATGCTCATAGAATATCTTTCAGTTGGTCTTTATGTAAATAGCTGGGAGACTGCATTTGTTGCTGTAGCAGTGCTTGGTATACTCAATGCTCTTTTTTGGCCAATATTATCCCGTATATTCCTACCATTCATGGTTTTCACCGTTGGGGTTGGTGCATTGGTTTTAAATGGTTTTTTAATCTGGATTATCAGTATTTTCATCCCAGGAATAACCATAGATGGACCAGCACTGGTTTTAACACCCCTGGGAATGGCACTGATCACCACCATCTTATCTTCACTTCTAACCCTGGATGATGATGCCACCTATTACCGTGCGGTTTTGAGAAATAAAATCAAAAACAGAGGAGGAAATAAGAATAAAACGAGCCCAGGCATCATATTTTTGGAGATCGATGGCTTAGCAGAGACAATATTAAAAGAAGCCCTGGAAAAAGGACACATGTCCACATTGAAAAGCTGGCTGGATAAAGAAACCCATAAAATAACTGTCTGGGAGACAGATCTCTCCAGTCAGACAGGAGCCAGTCAGGCAGGCATTTTACATGGAAATAATCATAACATCCCAGCATTTAGATGGGTGGAAAAAGAAAATAACAATAAAATCATGGTTTCTACAGGTTTAAATGATGCATCCATCATAGAGAAGAGGATTTCAGATGGTAAAGGTTTGCTGTGTTCTGAGGGCGCCAGCCGTTCTAACCTGTTTTCAGGGGATGCTGAGGATGTAATATTCACCTATAGTAAACTTAAAGATTTTAAAAGATTTTACAATAAGACTTGGCATTATTTCTATTCCAGTCCAACCGCTTTTGGG
>MVQZ01000194.1 GCA_002067565.1 Methanobacterium sp. PtaU1.Bin242
TCCAGCTTATAATATCCCCCACAGTCATCACACACAATGTATCGCACAGTATTCCCCCATATCCATTATCAACTTGATTTTAGTAACTAATTGTTATCTGGAATATATTAATTAGTTCCTGATTTTATAAGATCATAAATTATAGTTGCTATTTATTAGTGAATCATAACTTATTATTTCTATTTTATTAAAATCACACATATATTAACAACTTGAAAAATATTAATCATTTATTTAGATATTATGGAAGATTTTATGATCATTATGGAACAATTACATTATTATAGAAAAAAAATTACGTTATTATGCCTTTAAGATAGGTGCTTTTAGCAGCGATTATTTCCACATCAACAAAGCAACCCAGCGGACCATTTTCAATAACCACAGTTTTATAAGAATTTGTACGTCCTATATATCCTCCTTTACTGCCTTTTCCTGTTATGAGAACTTTTAAATTAGTTCCCACCATCTTCTGATTTTTTCGCAGTGCTATACTTGATTTGAGTTTATTCAACATTTTAGATCTTTTTTTCATATCCCATTGATCTATTTCATCCAGCAGAGAGGAAGGAACACCTGGCCGGTGATGGTACTTGGAGATATGCAGAAAATCAGGTTCCAAATCTCCAATAACATTTAATGTATCCTTAAATGCCTGTTTATCTTCAGTGGGATAGCCTACAATTACATCGGTGGCTATAGAGATTTCCGGAAATTTCTCCCGGAAGTTGCTAACAATTTGATGAAAATCCCCTATATTATGCCCCCGGTTCATGTCCCTTAAAACACGGTTGTTACCACTTTGCAGGGGAATGTGGAGGAATTTATAAACTTTATCATTATTAAAAGCCTTTATTAATCTATCAGCTTCGCCCATAATACTTTTAGGGTGCATCATACCCACTCTAATTCTAAAATCGCCTTTAATACCGGTAACTTGATTTATAAGATCAGATAATGAGTTTGCAGTGTCTTTACCATAGGCAGCCGTATCCTGGGCGGTTAACTGTATCTCAAGACATCCCTCAGAAATCGCATTCTCTGCTTCATTTCTTATAAGATTGATAGGATAACTTTGCAGACTTCCCCGGGCAAAACGGGTGCAGCAGTAACTGCAAGAACCATCACAACCCTCACAAATCTGTATCACATGTATAAATGGATTATTACGTAATTTAGGCAGGCAAACCTTTTCTATAGTGCTGGGTCCTGTTAATCGCAGTTTTTTACCATATAAAATTGATTCCACCACATCTGGCGCGGATTTTATCTGATGGGGGCCTATCCATCCTGCATCTGGTGCAAGTTTTTTAAGCTTATCCTGATCTATTTCCACCATACATCCAGCAACAAGAAGTTTCTTATGTGGAAAATCTTTTTGAATCCTGTAAATCCGGTTAATAACCTTCTGTTCTGTGGGGTGTTTCACATAACAGGTGTTGATAATTAGAACATCAGCATCCTCTGGTTTATCTACCAGTTTGTTTCCTCTGTCCTGAATAAGACCTGCCATTATCTGGGAATCAGCTTGATTGAATGTGCAGCCAAAGGTCTCTATATACACGTTCATGGTATCTTTTTTGTAATCATTCTGTTATTTTAATTAGATTAAATTTTAAATTAATATTCAAAAATAAGATTGAATAACTATTATTAATTTATAATATTCACTTGTCGTTTATTCTATTTATTTTTACAGATTATTTGAACTAAGATTAAGTCAATCATCGTTTTACAGGATTTTTTGAACAAGATTAAGTCAATCTTTTACTTTACAGGTATTAAAAAATTAAGTAGAATATCATTTTTCAGGCCATCCATGCTCCCCGATCATGGGTACAAAGGCCACTCCACCCATTTTATGAGTCTCAAACCTATTTTCATCCACACGGACTATGCATATCAGTTCCTGGAAGTGTTTGATAGATCCAACAGGGATAAGTAGTCTTCCGCCAATTTTCAACTGTTCTTTAAGCGGTTCGGGAACTTGAGGAGCACTGGCAGTGGCGTATATCCGGTCATAGGGGGCCTGGTCTATGTAACCTTTGGTACCATCCCGGTGTAAAACTGTAACACATTTATCATATCCAGTACGTTTAAGGTTATCTTCTGCAATACTGGCCAGAGATTCTATGCGTTCTGTGGTGAAGAGATGCCCTTCAGGCCCTATAATCTCAGCTACAACTGCAGCGTTGTATCCGAATCCAGCTCCTATCTCTAAAATTTTCATTCCAGGCTCCAGGGTGAGTGTTTCACAGATTATGGCCACCATATGTGGGGCAGAAATGGTTTGACCCTCCCCAATAGGTAGTGGTTGGTCTATATAAGCATATTTCCTGTTTTCTGGCGGTATAAATTCCTCTCGGTTTACTTTGAGCATGGCGTTTTTTACTGTTTCTGTTTTTATATGACCAAAACTCAATAGTCTTTCTACCAGTGCTTCCCTTTCCGCCTCCACTCATACCACCTTAGAGCTTAAATCGTATTTATAACGTTTATCAATTACTGGTCTTCCGTAAACTCTTTTGGTTACTCCTGCCCTGGCGAAACCCCTTCTCATTTTTCTTTCCAGTGTTTTAAGGGAATTAATGCGAAAATAGAGATTCCCCATTTTCACCACATCACCAACCACGAATTCAAATTCCCGGTCTACTTCAACTTTTTCTGATAATATTCTTCCTCCAAAATCAACTGAAATCCCCACTCGTGCGGGAATATCTATATAAGAGGCCCATATAGTTTCTATATCTTCTACGGAGCTTTGTGATACACGGCCACCTCTTTTATTTTCAATGGAAGTGATTTCACCTTCCCTTCCATCCACATTTATAATTCCTCCTAAAGACAGTGTTTCGTCGGGATAGACTTTTATGAATTTTTTATGGGTTTTTTCAAATTCACTAATAACTACACGGCAATTTATGGGTTTTTTGACGTTTACAGTTTCTCTAAAAACAGTTCCACATTCTTCACACTTAAGAAGAAGTTCTTTAGATGTTTTACCCTTAGATTTCAATACTTGTGATGAACTTGAACCACAAACAGGACATTTCATTTTTTTCCCTCAAACTTAAACTTAATTTGTTAATTTACTTTATATTATCCGTTAATCAGTGAATTACAGTTATATTAGTTATAATTCTTAATAATAAAAGATTAGTATATATCTATTTATCATCTCGTTATTAAAATCTATATTAAAAATTATAATTAAAATGGGCTAATTAAACAGATCTAAAGAGAAATCAATTTATCTAATAAAATATTATTGAATTTCCTTGTTTTTCTCTTTTTTCAGGTAATGTTTCACCAAACCGCCGTTTTCAAGGATTTCCAGCATGAACTTCTTGAAAGGCTGGATTTTAAAGGTTTTACCTGTGGTTTTATTTTCAATAATGCCTTTTTTTAGGCTGATGCATAGAAAATCTCCCTCCTGGGCATCCACATCAGCTACCACAACTGGTAAACCTACATTTATGGCGTTGCGATAAAATATCCTGGCAAAGGATTTAGCTATGATTGCAGATATACCTGCATGTTTTAAAGCCACTGGAGCCTGTTCTCGGGATGATCCACAGCCAAAATTCCAACCTGCAACAATTATATCCCCTTTCTGCACCTTCTGGGCAAAGGTAGGATCTTCTGGTTCCATCACATGAGCAGCCAGTTCGTCCAGAGTAAAAACCCTTAAATACCTTCCGGGGATTATTACATCAGTATCTATACTGTCCCGGAATTTCCAGGATTTTCCTTCTATTTTTTCCATCATAATAATCATTAAATAATATTCAATATCATCATTTGTAAATTTGGGCGCCGTAATTTTGGGCGGCGGTGAGTATAACTTCGCCCTTTTTATCCCTCATCATTTGACGGGCGGTTCGGCACACATCTTTAGCATTGTTGTCTGTTACTGCGTAAACTGTTGGTCCAAATGAACTCATACCAACTGCTGATGCACCTGCAGATCTTAAACTGTCCATCAAATCTTTTATAAATGGATTTTGGAGCTTTAATTCTATTTTTTTAAAGCCAATATTCTGTATGGTATTAACAGCACACCCAAAACTATCCAGATCTTCTTCAACCACGGCAGGCATCATCTTCATAAAAAGAATATGTATTAACTCCTGCACATCTTTTAAAGGTATGGGGCAGTACTCCTGAAATATATTAACTTCTCCATCACCATAAACTCTTCTTTTAACATCAGGAATAGCCAGTATGATCTTCCAGTCATCAGGAAAATTGTATCTTGCAATTATGGGGGGTGCTGATGCTTTAGAAGCTGATGAAGGTAAAAAATCGGGTTTAATATTTGTTCTATGACCGCCGTCAACTATGAAACCTCCCTGATCAAAGGAAGCTACTCCAATTCCAGAGGTTCCTCCTCTCCCAACGATTTGTGCCATTTCTGGCGCTGTAAGATCCTGATCGTTAATCTTTAATATTAACTGGGCCACAGCCAGTGACAACTGGGTTCCAGAACCTAAACCAGAATGGGAGGGAAATATCTCCCTGACTTTAAAATGATATCCTTCCTTTAACCCTAGAAAATCGTTTATTTTACCAGCTGCAGAGGTTATTTTATCCTGATAATCCTTTACAATCTCTTTATTTAAGGAGGACATATCGGTAAATGATATCTGAATATCATCATATCCTTCATGGATTTCCAGCACTAACCTGGGCTTTTTGAGGGTTAAGCCCACACCACCATCAATCCGGCCATATTTGCCGTTTAAATCGATTAGGGTGAGATGTAATCTGGAAGGAGTTTCTACTATCAATTAAAAAACCATTAAAATATTTTTAGAGATTTGATCTTTAATTTCTATTAATTTTGAAGTTTTGGGTCTTTAATTTCTATTATTATATTGTAGTTTTGATATTAGATTGAGTCCAAGTTGAGTACGTGTTATTTCGTTGATTTGAACTCTTAATCTTCTTTAAATGGCTTGGCAAACTTCTTCTCAATTTCCTGTCTGTAAATATTATTCATGGTGCAGAAGGGGATTATCCTTCCATCAGGCACTGCATAATGGATAACACACCTTTTAACCCGATCTTGGTCGAAGTTCCAGGGATCCATGAAGTGCATGCAGGATATAAGCAGACTTTTATGGTGGAAGTCTCCCAGAGCACTGTAGGATCGGTCTTTGAAAACTTTAATTAAAATATTTTTTATATCCAGTGATTCAGGTGTTTTAGTTAATTTGATGGTTTGAGGAAGTTCAATGGTGGCTCTGGCTAGAACTTTTGACTTGGCAACTATGCCGCCTTTATCTATATCATCACTGCTGTTGGATAATAGATTAAAGAAACGATCTACATCAATAAATTGGGTTATAGGAACCATATTATCTTCATCAATAAAAACATAGGTGGCAGCACCGCAATGAGGATGGCAGGTGAAATCGACATTTGGCTCTCCTTCTATAGCCTCAATAAATTCAGATACTGGAAACACCGATGAGGCTGGATAGAAATCTTCAACTTTGATCTTGGAATCGGTTTGTTCTTCTACCAGTTCTTCAAAATCTGAAACAGTAATGCGTTGTTTTTCCACTTCTTCACTGGGTGTTCTTCCTGCAAAGGAAACAGGCTGGAAAACCACTCCTCTTATAATATCTATGTTATCTGCGGCAAATTTTATAATATCTCCTACCTGGTCATGATTTGTTCCCTTTACCAGAGTTGGAACAAGTACTATGCCTAAATCTGCTTTACGACAGTTTTCTATGGCTTCTAACTTGGTGGGAAGAAGATTCCGCCCTCTATTTTTGATATATGGTTCCTCGGTTACCCCATCGAACTGCAAATAGACGGTATTTAAACCGGCTTCCTTGAGTTCACGTGCGAGATGGGGATTTTTTGCCAGCTTTATACCGTTAGTAGCAATTTGGGTATGGGAAAATCCCTCTTCCTTAGCTAGTTTTATCAAATCAACGAGATCCTTCCTTACAGTAGGTTCACCACCAGCGTACTGTATGGCTGGGGCAGGAACCGGTTTGTTAGACCTTAAATTACGGAGCATTTGCCTTATTTCCTCATAAGAAGGTTCATAAATATATTTAGATACAGCTGCATTGGCAAAACACACAGGGCAGCGTAGATTACAGCGATTGGTAACATCAATTAGTCCCAGTATGGTGTGACTTTCATGTTCTGCACATAGTCCGCAGTTTGCTGGACATAATTCTTCTACGGATGTTTGGGGATTTTCAAGACCCTCACCCTGATAATCGTAGTCTGATGCTACTTGGTAAATTTTACTGTTACTCCAGTAAGTATTAATGAATTCTCCATGTTTTTTACATTCTTTTTTTATCATTATCTTGCCCTGGTCTTCATAGACTTCAGCATCAATGGTATCAAGACACTCGGGACACAGACTTTTGGTTTTCTTTATAACCATCATCTCACCCATAATATATATTTATTATCGAAATCAATTACTATCATCTTCTTTTAAATCGGAGGTAAAATATGGACTCAACTGTTATCAGTGTTTTAACTTTATCAGCATATGCTATATACTTTATGCTGCCAGCATACTTAGCCAATGTTTCGGCATTAGCCTTCGGTGGTGGAACACCAGTGGATTTAAAGATTAATTTCACCGATGGACGCCGATTGCTGGGAGATGGAGTGACTTGGAGAGGAACCATCATTGGAATCATTATTGGAACTGGAATCGCAGTAATTCAGGGTTTAATATTCATGTATTATGGGGATATATTTAACTTATTACCCGGATGGGTAACCCTAAAAGAATTAATACCAGTTTATGCTACTGGATGGGTGCTTTTAGGGCTCGGTCTTAGTGCAGGGG
>MVQZ01000195.1 GCA_002067565.1 Methanobacterium sp. PtaU1.Bin242
ATTAGGCTGAAATCCATTAGTTTAGAGTATATGGGCGCCAGCATGGTGATACTTAATATTCCATTCAAATTACTGGCAAATTCCGGATTCCATAAAGAAGCCTGATACACCAGATTGGAGTAATAGTATTCATATTGAATATCTGCTCCAACTAAATAATTCGATATCAGGGACCAGTGATACAGTAGGGAAATTGAAACTATTAAAATTAAAAAAGGATATAATTCCCTGGATATTTTATTAAAAACAACCAGTAGGGGTGTAAGTGAGATCAGTATGATCACCGTGAAAATTAAAGCTCTGAATCCATAGAAAAATGATAGCTCTGCACCAGAAATGGCAATCAGGGGAATAAATAATAAAAGTAAAACTTGATTATATTGCCCAGAAGAATAGTTCAATTTCAAACTGGGATAATTCTTATTTTTGAAGCTTAAGATGAATAAAATCACTGTTAAGAGGTTAATAACCATCAATAAATTAAATTCTGAGATGGGATTAACTATATTAAAAATAGGGAAGATAAAATTCATCAGGAAACCTGAAAGCATTAAAATGGTGAGACTAATACCTATTGAATAAAGAAAATACTCTATTTTCGGCAGATCATCCATTTTTATTGCACGGAGGAATAAATATCCTGGAATAAAAGTCAGATATATAAAAACTGTGGCCTGTCTCAGGAGGGGGATATCTAGAAATATTGAAATATTGGCAATTAGGAATAGTAACGAAACAAAAATGACATGTTTTTTAAGGTTGAAATTAATTTCCATTTAATTCCTCATGAAGCTTAATATTTTCTTATATCTTTTTACCGCATGGATAAAAGTATATTTATCCTTTACCAGATCCAGGGAATTTTTTGACACATATTCCAGTTTTTCCCTGTCTTTTAAAACATTTATTAAGGACCGGGCTATAGTATCCGGATGATTATTTTCCATTAAAAATCCCGTATATTCATCTTTAATTATATCTGGAATCCCACCCACACCATTAGCCAGAACAGGAGTTCCACATGCCATGGATTCTAAAACTATATTTGGTAAGCCTTCAGTGCTTGATGGTAATATTAAGATTAGTAAGTTATTTAGTTGAGAGGGGAGTTTGTTATGTGGGATCCATTCAATCAATTTTACAACACTATGTAAATCTTTTTTATCTATTCTTTCCTTAACAAAGCCTGAAAGATCCCCACTACCGGCTATTATAAATTTAACATCATTAACCTCCCTCAGGACTTCTGGAATGGCGTGAATAAGATTTAAGATACCTTTTTCCTCTGATAGCCTCCCAATATAGCCTATTATGGTTTCCCTGTTATTCAACTCTTTTTCCGGAAAAAAAAGGGGGTCCACGTATAAACTTCCTATGTGTATTTTTTCCCGGTATCGGGAGATGTTCCAGTTTTCCATCACACTTTCAGATTCAACGATCAAAGTAGGGGATATACGGAGGTTTAATTTCACAAAGAATAATAGTAAATCATCCGGTTTCTGGGCGATAAATAGGCAGGTTTTCTTTCTTATTAGTTTTAGGAAAATATTTGGAAATAAAAAGGATGTGGGAAGGATTATAACAGCATCATACATATCCTTTAATTTCCAGGATAAAGAAATGATTTCCAGCTGTGCTATCAGGAATTTAAGGTAACTATTTTTATTTGCATCGGTTTTAATCTGCAACCATTTTATATTATCAGATTCAGGAGGTTTATCCCCGCTTATTATATATATCTGGGGTGAAATGTGACTTATGATCTTCACAAACTTCTGCAGGAAAGCTTCAGAACTGGGATGCTTCTCGGGATTACCAATAATCAACACTCCATTATCCATTCACTTACACCACTATCTGGTTAAAAACTTTTAAATAATCTAGAGCTACTTTTTCATATGTATAATGTTTTTGGACTGTTTTAAGAGCGGCAAGTCCAATTTCTTTTCTTAAATTCTCATTTCTAATTAGTAATTCTAAACTCTTGCTTAACTCTTTCACATTACCCTTTCTGAAAAGAAATCCATTATTTCCATTTTCGATTATGTTATTGGGGCCGGGGATGTCACTGGCTATCACAGGTTTACCAGAGGCCATGGCCTCTAATAAAACAGTCCCCATGGTTTCAAATAAGGATGGTAATACAAAAACAGTGCATTTCGATAGATATTCTCTTAATGCACTCTTATTCAACATGGGAATAAATCTTATTTTATGGGATATATCCTTTGATCTGGCAATTTTTTCCAGTCTGGGCTGATCATTACCTGAACCTATAATCAATAATTCCATATCAAGATCTGGATTTAGTAGTGAAAATGCATGTATTAAGAATTCTATTCCTTTAACCGGTTCTAATCTTCCTGCAAATAAAATGAAATTATCATCACTCTTATCTGTATATTTCTTCACATCAATTGCATCGGGGATGGTTATGACATTGTTAAACCTTTTATGGGATAAATATTGATGTATATAGTCATTTAAAGCTATTATTTTATCTGAATTTCTCATCACGCTTTCTTCGATTCTCTGTTTTATATCAAAGAAGATGTAGTTTATTTTATTTATTTTAACGGCGAATTTCTTATAGAAATCCATGGCATCAGGATTATGTGTGGTAAATACCTTTGGAGTTCCTAACTTTGAGGGAAAATATGCTGAAAATCGTTCATTTAAGCTTAAAACATCTATATCTTCTTTACCTATCTCTTTAGCTGTATATTTGGAGTATATCAGGTAAGAGCCAACTTCTTGAATTGGTTTGTCTTTTAAAGAAGGGCTGTTTATGTCCTTGAATTCTATATTTTTTAGGTTTTCTATGTTTTCACCAAAACGACCGGTGATAATCACTTCATGGCCACATCTAGCCATATATTTTGAGATTCCAAGTATCACAGATTCAGATCCCTGCTGATGATATCTGAGTTCTTCAGAATAATAAACACCTGGTGAAACAAAACATATCTTCATGAATTAACCCTTAACTTCTTTATAAACCTCTTCAATCTTATTAACTATGTTTTGCCAGTTAAAATTAGATTTAATGAGATTTTTGCCATTATCTCCAAATTTATTTCTGAGTGAATCATTTAAAATAATGTTTAATATGGCCTGAGCTAGTTGGTGTTCATCGTAGTCAGTTACGTAACCAACATTTTCATTTATCCAGTCTAATTCATCTCCTCTGTTGGTGGTGATGATGGGTAATCCATAAGCAGATGATTCAAGAAAGGTGATGGGAAAACCGGTATAACGTGGGGTTACAAATACATCAGCATCTATATATGCTTCTATTTTATCATTCCCATAAAGGGGGCCGGTAAATATTACTTTATCTTCTAAATCTAAATTTTTCACAAGAATTTCTAAAGAATCTAAAAAACCATTATCCGGACCTACAATAGCAAGTTTAATGGGTTTATATTCACTTGTAACTTCCAGGAAGGCTTTTATTAGTATTTCAATTCCTTTACTTTCATGTAATCGTCCTAGAAATAGAACAATTTTTTCTCCTGTTTTAATATGATTTTTTTCTCTAAATTTATTCTTCTTGGGGCTGTTTTCATCTTCTTTCTCGTTTATTCCGTTAGGTATAATTTTTATTTTGCTTAAAGGCACACCCATTTTCTGGTACTGCTCTGATTCTGATTGGGTCAGTGCTATAACTTGTGATGCGTCATTTAAGATTTTATAACCCCATAATTTATCAAAAATTTTTTTATAAGTGATTTTATGCAAAAAGGGCAGTACTGATCCATGGGATTGGATGATGTAGGGCACATTATATTTCATGGCGTAATGATGGAGGAAGACTGCAAAGAAGGTTCGGTGTTCATGAATATGGATTATGTCAAAATTTTTTATATCTTTGATTATTCTAAACAGGTAATAGGGTGTTGCTAGATTTAGTTTAGTATTCAGTGTATTTGACAGATTTTTAAAATAATAAACTTCAATTCCATCTACAAAAACCATTTTATTAGTTTTAACATTTAATCGTGCGGTACAGCCATCAGTGCTATAAACAGTTACTTCATGACCTTTGGCCTTTAATTCCTTTGAGATTTCATAAACTACACCTGAAACACCTGCATCAAAACAGGGATGAAACAAATTAGATGCCTGGAGAATTTTCATAAATCTGATTACCCCTTTATTTAAAATTAAACATTGTATTAATCTGATTTTTAATTTAATTTTCTAAATTAGATATTTACTTGGATTGATTAGTAAGAGTAACATTTTCTAGCTGTTGTTCAAATTCACTGGTGATCTTGCTCCAGTCACAACTTGCTGCAAATTTTCGTGCCTTTTCTCCTTCCCTATCAATGTTAATATTCAATGCTTTCTTTAAAACTTCAATAGGGTCTTTAACGTATGAGATACCATTTTCATTATTAAATTCCTTCATAACGCCAGGTAGTGCGGTGGAGATAACAGGTTTACCCATGGCCAGATATTCATAAACCTTTATGGGCACTACATCCTGCATTATTTTTTCATCAGGATAGGCGG
>MVQZ01000196.1 GCA_002067565.1 Methanobacterium sp. PtaU1.Bin242
CTGATTATAACCAGCGGCGCTAACATCACCCATGATCTTCTGGAGGCCTTTGGAGGCCGCCACTACCGTAACATTACTGTAAATGATGAAAAGTTATGTGAAATGGGAATGGGAAGAATAGGAGATATTTACACAAAATCTGAGGATTTTGAAGTTTTTGAACAGAATATAACACGGATATTATCAAACATAAGCCAAAATAAAACCAGATTTACCATTCAAGAGTTGCTGTACCAGGTAGGTAAGGAAATCAAGGATGAAAACTCCATTTTAAAGACTGCAGCAGATAAAGGGATTCCTATCTTTGCTCCTGGCATCATAGACAGTATGCTGGGCCTGCAGATGTGGATGTACACCCAGGAAAATGAGCTTATACTGGATGCTGTGGGTGATATGCATGAACTATCAGATATAGTATACTCAGAAAAAAAGGTGGCTGCGGTGATGCTGGGCGGTGGCCTGCCCAAACACTATGCACTGGCATCCAATTTACTCAAGGGTGGTGTGGATGCGGGGATTCAAGTAACCATGGATCGCAGCGAAGGGGGAAGTCTGGGAGGTGCACCCCTGGAAGAAGCCAAATCATGGGCTAAGGCCAAATGCGGATCTAACCTGGTGACAGTTATTGGTGATGCTACTATAATATTTCCATTGATGGTGGCCGGTGCCTGGGAAATTATTAATAGTGAAAAAGTAGAACATTAATGCATTGAATTTTATTATTGTGATTTTATGTTAGAGATAATATTTTATATTCTTTCCGGTTTATTCATGAAAATATCAGACGATGCCCATGACCGGGAAAATAACGCCCTTCTGGGCGTTTCTGCAGCTATAATTTGCGGTTTTTCCATCGGCTATCTGGCTGTTACCAGTGCTGATGCTGCCTGCATATTCCTGGCGATTCTTATCGGAACAATAGCTGCCTGGAAGGTGGATTGCCTTAACCATATACTCTCACTGTTAATTTTTGTTGGAATAATTATTATTTTAGGTTTTCCAGCGATTGGTCTTGTAACATTATTTGTATGTGCAATAGCCGCCTTTTTAGATGAGATAGGGAATGACAGTGACTGGGCGGCCCGGCGAAAATATCTCCATAACTTTTTCCAGTACCGTTTCGCTCTTAAAATAGCGATTTTTATATTTACAATTTTAGGATTGATTCAGACTACCATTCAAATTCCCGGAATTCAAATTTTCAGTCCTTTGACCCTTATTTGCTTCCTTTTATTTGAAGTGTCCTATGAACTGGCGGGTTTAAAATTTGATGCTATCTATAATGGATTGAAGAGCCTGCTGGGGATATTTCGCAGTGTAGATGGATCTACCAATGATTAATGCATCGGCATATTTCAGTGTTTGTGCTGGATTTCCTCCCTGCTCTCCTACTCCGGGGGATATGATAAATGAATCATCACCCACAATTTTTCTGATTTTCTCCAGTCGATCCAGCCTAGTGGAAGGGGCTACAAAATTGTTTATACCTAAATTTACTCCCATAAGTGCTATATCCAATGATACATCCTGTATAAATTGTTCTGCACCAGGATGGGACATCTCAGTAAGGAGGAAAATATCTTTACCATATTCCTTTGCCGACTGCTGGCAGGCCTGCACACTATCTTGACCCACAAAACCATGCACTATAACAGCATCAGCCCCTGCACTAAAAGTCAGATCTGCTATCTTTCTGTTGGTTTCGGGGATGTCTGCCACTTTAAAATCTGCTATAACCTTGTATTTGAAATTTTCTTTGATGGTGGTTATGGATTGCAGTCCTTGCGAGAGAACCAGCGGGTAGCCTATCTTTATGGTGTCTATTTCTCCAGTTATGTCCGTAAGCACCTGCATTGCTGCTTCTTGTTGTGTGAGATCCATTGCCAGTATGATCTTATTTTTAACTTTCATTGATTTTAGTAGGTGGATCTGTTTTAAATTATTTTTGAATTGGTATCCAACCAAAGTAAGATGAAAGGTTTTTAATAAATTGCATAATATTCTGTAAAAAAAAATAGAGTAGCTTTATATACTCCTAAAATCAATATAGAATTGCCATAATTATATGGTTAATTGGATGTGATAAATTGTTTAGAAATAGTTACGGTAGTGATAACTACGATAAAGGAAATTCTGCTCCTCTTAATGAAGGAGAAGAATATGATGTCAAAATTGAAGATTTGGGCAGAGACGGAGACGGAATTGCCCGTGTAGAAGGTTTTGTGGTTTTTGTTTCAGGTGCCAAAGTTGGCGATGAAGTTAAAATTAAAATAACTACTACCCGAAGGAATTTTGCCTTTGCGGAAATAGTAGAATAAATCCATTCCTTAATTTTGAATCAATTAAAAGGTTTTTCTGGAAATTAAATAAATAAACTAATTTTTTTATTTACTTTCTCGAAATTTTTTTATTTTTAAATCCAATTTCTAATAAGAATTATATTCTTTCTTTGTATTTCTGCCTCTTGAATTTGATGGTAAATTTAGTCCCCTGATTTCTATCGAGTTCTATTGAACCATCAAGCTGTCTAACAAGGGTGTTAACCAGTCTAAGTCCTAATGATGATTTTACATTTCTAAAATCAAGTTCCTCTGGGAAGCCTACACCATCATCACCGATTACCAGCCCATATCCATCATCATTATCACCTTCAAGAGATATTGTCAATACACCAGACATTTCATGCGGAAATGCATATTTCAGGCTATTTGAGACAATTTCACTTATTATTAATCCGAGGGGGATTGCAGTTTCAATGTTTAACCATGTTTCTTCCATGTTGATTACTGATTTAACTCCATGGGATTTATTGTAACTGTCTAATAGATTGGTAATCAGAGTTTTTATGTAATCTGCGAAGTTTATATGGTTTAATTCCTTGGATTGATAAAGCATCTCATGAATAGTTGCCATAGATAAAACACGATTCTGACTTTCCTTTAGTACATTCACTGCAGCTGTTTCTTCTTTTACATATTCTTCCTGTAATTCTAATAAGCTGGAGATAATCTGCAAGTTATTTTTAACCCGATGGTGAATTTCTTTAATTAATAAATCCTTTTCATTAAGGGAATTTTTTAGTTCTTTTTCCATTTTTTTACGTCCAGTAATATCACGGGCAACATGAACGCTTCCTATAAGTTTTCCCTCAAAATCAAGTAGGGGTGATACACTGATCATAAAATCACCACCCAGCCTAGCTTCCTGGATCTCTTCAGTGTGATCAAAACCATCTTCCAGTAACTGCCGATGAGGACATGTGCTGTGTGGTTCACCAGTACCATGTACTGCATTATAACAAATTGATCCTACACAATCATCAGGATCCAAACCCAAACTGTCTGCCATTGCCTTATTTAAGCGTAAAACGCGGTAATTATTATCGATTATAGCTATCAAATCAGGAACAGCATGAAATGTCCGTTCCCACTCCTTAACTGCCTGGTAAAGTTTGTCTTCAGCCTTTTTTCGCTGGGTTATATCCATAATTGATGCTAATTGTTTTCCTGTGCCAGGGATGGTTGCAATTGTCACCAATATGTCTTTTATATTTCCCTGGGCATTCACCAGTCTGGTTTCATATTGTCTGGGGGCTGAATCAGGATCTTTTTTTCTTAGATCAGCATATTTTTCGAGCCTTTGTTGATCCTCTTTAATTACAAAATCAGTCCATTTTTTCTTATCTATAATTTCCTCTTTACTGAAGCCGGTTATGTTCTCTGCTTCAGAGTTTACATCGGATATTCCTCGGTTCTTTTCAATAATAATGGTTGCTGTTCCTGTATTTTCAAATATGGTTCGGTAGTTCTTTTCATTCTGGCGCAGGGAATCTTCTATTTGTTTTCTGGGGGTGATATCCATGTGTGTCCCAATCATTCGTAAAGGATATCCATCTGCATCTTTTTTTATCACCTTGCCCCTGCTGAGAATCCACTTATAATCCCCATTTTTTGTGCGCATTCGGAAATCTATTTCATATCCACTGGTTTTGTTGTTAACGTGTTCCCAGATATCATGAATTATATTCTCTTTGTCATCTGGATGTAGCAGGCCTTTCCAGGTTTTATAGTTTTGAGGTAGTTCATAGGGTTCATATCCCAGCATAGTATAATAAGTGGGGTTATACTGGGTTCTGCCTGTTTTAATGTTCCAATCCCAATATCCCAAATCAGCAGCCTCTAAAACCTGATTGGCGAGCTTTTTACTTTCTTTAAGTTCTTTATCTGCCTTTTTACTTGCTATAGCATATTTTATGGAACGTATCAGAACCTTGTCATTAAATTCGCCCTTAATTAGATAATCCTGTGCACCATATTCCACAGTTAAAAGACCAAACTGCTCATCAGAATAGTCGGTTAAAGTGATTAGGGGTGTGTCTGGATATTGATTATACAAGCGGATGAAGGATTCTATGCCCCTATTGTCTGAAAGCTGCATATCTATAATAATAATATCAAATTCGTCCTTTCTAAAATTAGTTAATGCTTCCCTAAGAGTTCCGGCAATAATTAATTCAAAAGTATCCCTGGAAAAATTTAATATTTCCACTATTAAATTAACCC
>MVQZ01000197.1 GCA_002067565.1 Methanobacterium sp. PtaU1.Bin242
TTAGAAAAAAAATATCCCCTTGAAGGATTTATTGATACTCACATTCACACTGCCCCTGATGACCGTCCCAGAATTTTAAGCGATATAGGGGCTGCAGAAGCAGCTTCCAATGAAAGAATGCGGGCTATTGTAATAAAATCGCATGTAGAGCCTACTTCTGGGAGGGCCAGGATAGTTCGGGAAGCAACTGGTTTTAATGTATTTGGTGGGGTGTGTTTAAACAATAGTGTAGGTGGTTTAAATCAAGATGCTGTTAAAACTGCCGCATCCATCGGTGGAAAGGTTATATGGCTTCCAACGATTTCTTACGCTGATATAAAGTTGGACTATAGTGTTCTGGAAGACATATTCACGGTAATAGTTGAAAATGATCTGGTCTTAGCTACTGGTCATCTGGGTGTAGAGGACATCTTCCAAGTATTGGACATGGCCCGAAGTATGGGATTGGAGAAATTAATTGTAAATCACCCCCTTACCAGGGCAGTGGGTGCCAGTATAGAAGAACAGAAAGAAATGGCCCGTAATGCATATATGGAGCATTGTTATGTGGCATGCATGGAAAAACATGACCAGCTTGATTTGAAAGTTATGACCGGGGCTATTAAAGAAGTAGGTGCCCCAAGGTGTATAATGGCTACAGATTTTGGTCAATATCATAATCCTTACCCTACCGAGGGTTTCAAGATGTATATTAAAGCCCTGATGGATGAAGGAGTTTCACAGAAAGAGATAGGAGTTATGGGAATTACTAATCCGTCTAAATTATTATTCTAAGATTTAACATTATAGCAGATTACTTTCATCGCAGAATATTGCCTTATCCGCTTATTATAAGTCTTTTATATAATTATATCTTTATCCACCATGTATTAGGATGATTCATAATTCATATAAAATTCAAAAGTGATATAAACATGATTATTCAAACCTTAGTTTAAGATTTTAATTGTTGAGGGTGTAATGTGTCGAATCCAAAGATCATGATTATTGAGGACGATGCAATAACTGCATTGGAGCTTAAAAATAAGCTGGAGCTCTGGGGATATGATGTTCCGGCGGTAGCCAGTTACGGTAAAGAAGCTATTGAGCTGGTAGAAACTACAGGTGCAGATCTTATTTTAGCCGATATTGTAATAAAAGGAGATATAGATGGTGTGGATACTATAAAAAAGATTTCCGAACATTTAGATGCTCCGGTCCTTTATATAACTGCACATGTGGATGATGAGACATTTGAGCGTGCTAAACAAACTAAACCTTATGGTTATGTGTTAAAGCCATTCAATGATCAGGAGTTGAAATTCAACATTGGAAATGCTCTCTATAAGAGTAGTCTGATGAATAATGAGGAAATTAAGGCACAAAAAGATCGTCTAAAGGCAATAAATGATTTTATATTAAGTTCAACACCAGCTTTAACGTCAAATATCCACATAGAGGATACGGCTGCTTTTTTAAATACATTTGCTCGAACTTTTGAGGAGATGGTAAGACCTCAGATGGAAAGGGACTTGGGTTTCAAATTACAAACTGATGATCCTGATCCGGTACAGATATTTGAGGATTATCTAGAGTGGATATCTAAATTCTTCTCCAACCTGGGATACAGTGTAAAAACAGGATCTGATGAATTCAAGGTTTCAGAATGTTTATGGGGATCCCAAACTGCGGATAATAAAATATACTGCTTAATGTGCAGAACCATGGCCGACATTACATTCAAATGGACCAATCTTGACGGATGGTTGGAACAGGAATACCGAATTGGAGTTAATCCTCCAGTATGCCGTTTTAAATATAAATTTTATTGAATAGTGATAGAATAGTTTTATTTGAATAGTAGTTAAATATTTTTTTTATTTACTTAATAATTGAATTTTATTGCGTAGTAATTGAATACTTTTAACGAATTTAAAATAAAAAAAAATTTTTAACCTATTTATATTACATAAATAGGTTACACCTATTTTTTCATGCTGGTGTAAGCCATAATTTACTGCCTTTTATATTTTCCTTTCCACATTGAGCACAGTAGTCACAGTCACAGTAACTGCAAGTCCAGTGACCTTCATATAAGGGGTACTTTGTCATTCCCAGTGTACCATAATGATGGCACTGTGGGCAGTAGTTGAGGAAAGTAGCTGTTTTATAGGTGTATTTTCCCGCTCCACAACTACACTTAGCCGTTGCTGAGACATATTTGGATGTAACAACCACATTATATGGTCCATAACCATTTTTTGGTGGAGTTCCGGATGTATTTGTGGTGTTGGTTCCCTCGGAAGTTGATTGGTTGGTTGTGGTGGATTGGTTGGCTGTGCTAAATGCTTTTACCGAAACATAGTTGGGTAATCTTTTATTGGAATAATAGAAACTCAATATCTTGGAGTAGTCATAAACCAATGATTCATATCCCATTTTACCAATGCTAGTGCCTATATAACCTGGTGCAGTTCCAGTGGTTTCCATGATGTCGTTAATTTTCTGTGCTAGATTCAGATATTCGGTTTTGTAAATATTACCGCTTTTTAAACTCTCGGAAGAGCTTGTTGGATTACCAACTGTTTTTATAGTTACAGAGGTTGATCCACTGTTGATCTGAATTAAACTGTCTGTCAATAATTCCAGAAATTGTGGTAGGGTTACTTGGTAATTTGAGATAGTCACGTAGTTGGGTAGTTTGTTATTGGTTTCAACATAGGTTTTTAACTTGTTTGCAGCGTCACTGACTAGATTGATATTTGCGTAGACTGTGGGTTCGGTGTATGTTGAATTCTGACTGACTGAGCTTTGGCTTGTTAAATTACCATTACTTTTACTATTTATGCTGGTTGGTAGACTGTTGTTAACTTTGCTTGTTGTTTGAGTTTCTATGCTTTGATTAGATATATTGGATTGATTTGTTTCTAAGGAGCTGTTTCCTGCTGCTGCAGAAACATCACCCATATTTAAGGACAGTGTTATACCAGATAATAATAACACTGCAAGTAGTAATTTTCGCTTAATTATACCGCCTCCATGTCCCCATTAACATTTATGTCAATATCAGGGACTTTTTTGGTAGAAAAAGTAAATCACATGTTTATAGTATTTAAAGGTTTTGCTCAAAATAATGAAAAAAAGTGATTAAACAGCTCCTTTTTGAATTTATAGCGCTTTAAAATGGTATTGAAATAACTCATTCTGTAATCTTGTATTTTAATTTATCTATAAACAATCACAACAGTTATAAAGCATTTTTTATGAATTCTTATAATGTCTTAAAATATTTTATGAATTTCTTATAATGTTTCAAAAAATATAAGTGATGATGAGGTTTTATATACTTCATTTAGATACCAGTATCCATCATTTGGTTAGTAACCTTTAAAAGGTGAGATTAATCTTATAGAAGATTGGAATGTAGATGGAACTCAAATAGCAAAATAGCTAAGAAATATGATGATGGTGAATTATTATGGCGAAAAAAAAGAAATCGACAATAATTAATAAAGAACTTCAGTTGCGGATGAAACAGTTTAAAGAAGCTCTGAAAGACGAGGAAAAAAGATTCCAACTGGAAAACAGTATCATGGGATCAGAGGTTCTTATCAGATTTGAAATATTCTTTCCATCAAAGAAACCAGGAGAATTTTCA
This sequence comes from Methanobacterium sp. PtaU1.Bin242, assembly GCA_002067565.1. GTDB lineage: Archaea > Methanobacteriota > Methanobacteria > Methanobacteriales > Methanobacteriaceae > Methanobacterium_A. The sequence goes on from MVQZ01000197.1 coordinate 3,638, forward strand.
GACGGACTTTTTCTTTATATGAACGATTCCGGTGATCTAGTAGATGCTGAATATTATATCCGGGATGCAGATGATATTACTATAGCCGGACTGGAGGCAGATAATTTTAAAGTGGTTAAAGAGCTCTTTAAGGATTCATTTTCATTGGAAATAGAATAAAAACCTTAAAATTCATTTATTAAAATTAAATTAATTATCAGGAAAATTTGATCCTGGTATTTAAATTTAATTTCATATTATAATAAAATTTGAATCAAAAACCCGAATTGGAATAATGGAAAACTATCTTGTATTATTATACATATAAAATTTTTTTATATACAAATATGGAAGTTTCTATAATTAATAAAGATTCAGGTTTATGACAATTTATATAGTTAAAATGAAACATAGAATAAATTAATAATTAAATTCGTGTAAAAAAAGGCTTTATAAAGCCCTTCCCAAATAAAAGCTAAAATGATTATATAGATTTATAATAATTTCTTTAAATAAAATATGATATATTCATGATAAATTTAAAGGAAGGGTTAAATTTCTAAACATGTATCAATTACATGTTATACGTCTTTATTTTACATAAAAAACCATTAACAACGATTGCAATGATTGGAGGATAAAAATGCGCAGTTTTGAAAGATTAAGTTCCCTAAAGGATTATATACCTCTTAAAAGAGGTGAATCCGGCAGTAAGAACATTGGCCTTTTAGTTGACGGCCCCAACATGTTAAGAAAGGAGTTCAGCCTTAATCTTGATTTGGTAAGAAAGATTATTTCGGAATATGGCAATATGAGGGTGGGCAAAGTCCTCCTAAACCAATACGCTTCAGATAAGCTTATTGAAGCTATTGTAAATCAAGGATTTACCCCCATAGTAGTTGCCGGTGATACCGATGTTTACATGGCAGTAGAAGCTATGGAACTCATATATAATCCTAATATTGATGTAATTGCTCTTATGACTCGTGACGCT
>MVQZ01000198.1 GCA_002067565.1 Methanobacterium sp. PtaU1.Bin242
TTTAAGAATTTATTGGATTTTTAAACTCTCCTCTATTATCTGCACACCAGTGGATGTTCCTATTTTGGTGGCACCGGCATCTATCATTGCCAGGGCTGTCTTCAGATCTCTTATTCCTCCAGAAGCTTTAACTCCCATCTTGGTGCCAATGGTTTTCCTCATAAGAGCCACATCCCCCACAGAAGCCCCACTAAGCCCCCCAAATCCAGTTGAAGTTTTAACAAAATCCGCTCCTGCTTTTTTAGCTATTAAACATGCATTTATTTTCTCTTCATGTGTTAAGAGTGCTGTTTCCAGTATCACTTTTACGATTTTACCACCGGCAGCCTCAACCACCCCCTGTATATCCTCACGAACCAGCTCTTCTCTGCCTGATTTCAGGCCACCGATATTCATTACCATGTCTATTTCAGAAGCACCCTGAGATACCACTTCCCTAGTCTCAAATGCCTTGGTTTTTGGCGTTTGAACTCCTAATGGAAACCCTACTACTGCACATACACCAACATCACAGCCAGTTAATAGTTCTCTGGCAAGTAATACATTGGTGGGAGTTACACAGACACAGGAAAAATTATGCATCTTAGCCTCGCGGCACAGTGTATTGATGTCTGTTTCTGTGGCATCACCCTTTACATTGGTATGATCTATCATCTGAGCTAACTTTCTGGTGGATATCATTCTTTCCATCTCCCCTTTTTTTTCTTATATATCTGATATCTTAATAATCCTATAATTAAAATTTAAGCCCATATAGTCAATTATATGAATTTTAAAGATAAATTCACACTTAAATTGTTTTGGACATGTAGGGGCCTTCTTTTTTATATCCAAATTTTCGATAGTAATTGCGTGCACCAATTCCGCTAATGATAATCATTTTTTTCTTATCATATTCTTCAGATGCGATTTTTTCTGCCTCTGATAGAAGGCCTTCTCCATAACCTTGATGCTGCCATAACTCATCTTTTTTATCACCTAACTGCACCATAGAGCCATAAACATGCAATTCCCGTATCAAAGAAGTTTTATTATCTATTTCACTTCGATGAGCATTATTTGAAGGTATTCTGAGTCTGGAGAACCCAATTAGTATATCTGACTTCAAATCCTCGTAGGATATGAATATTTCCTGACCTCTTCCTGCATCATATTTTTCCTTTAAAAGCCTTATATTTTCTATTTTAGGTGTGAACCCAAGAGATGCTCGATGTCCAACTTCACGGCAGCGTATACATTGACAGTTAACCTTCTCATCCTCTAATTTTCGGTAAACCAGCTCACCTAGATTTGATTTTTTAACACCTGCTTCTATTAAAGGTGAGGGTATGTCTCGCTGTATACGCATGGTCCGAACCCATTTAGGCAGGATTTTTTTGACCTTCACAATAAGATCCACTGCTTCTTCTGTAGTATATGGTTCATATTCACCTTTTTGCCATAGTTCATGTAGTTTAGAGCCTTCTGTAACTAAACAAGGATATATTTTGAGCATATCTGGTTTAAAACGTTCATCAGAGAATATTCTCTTAAATATTCTCAGATCCCTTTTTTGATCTGCGAATAATCCTGGCATAAGATGCATAGCCACCTTGATCCCTGAATCCCTCAGTATGCGGGTGGATTCCACCACATCCTCCATCCTATGGCCCCGCTGGATACGATGATATATGAAGTTGTAGATGGTTTGAACACCCAACTCCACCCGAGTAACACCCATCTTGAGCATGCGATTTACATCCTGGGTTTTACAGTAATCCGGGCGGGTTTCAAATGTCATACCCACACATCTCACTGATGAGGTTTCATTATTTCTTTGAATATCTTCCAAATAATTGAAATTTTCTGGAACCTTCAAATTACCATTATTTTCAAGATTACTAATTTTTGAACTGAAATCTTCTGGATTACTAATTTTTGAACTGAAATTTCCTGAGTTACCAGCTTTTAAACTAAAATCTCTTGAGATGCTAGTTTCTGGACTGACATTTGCTGGATCGAAATCACTTTGAATGCTTTGCAAAGTTTCAGAGGGGATAATCTTTTTTTCAGTGTCTTTTGGTCTAAAATCATTCATTGCCTTAAGACATTTGGTTACAAACCATTCTTGATAACATAAAAATGACGCGGGGAATGTTCCACCCATTATTATGAGTTCTACCTTATCCAGTGGGTGTCCTATACTCTCCAGTTGCAGCAGGCGATTGTAAACCTGCAGGTAGGGGTTAAATTTAAACATTCTAGCCCGAAGAGCTGCTGGTTCTTCTCCAGTATAGCTGGGAGGTGCTTTTTCACTTTCAGGACAGTACAAACATCTTCCATGAGGACATTCATGAGGTCTGCACATCACTGCCACTATCGCCACCCCAGAAAGTGTTCTGGTTGGTTTCTTTTTTATTAAAGGAGCCAGTACCGTCCTTTCGGCAGGAGTGGCTTTTTTCAGGATCTGGGAGTTGCTCATGAATCCTTTAAGATTATAGTCACGACAGGCCTGGTGTTTGGCTTTTTCCAGTTCTTCACGGCTTTTAATTCGTCCCTGGATTATTTCATTTATTATAAATCTATAAGCCTCTTCCATGGGTTCCTTTTCTCCTGAATTTTTAATTTATAAGTTTGAAATTAAAAACTAAGGTTTTATAAATTATCCTAATATTATTTAGTAATGCAAATTAATAACTTCATCTGACTAAAATACATGCTAATCTTAATTTAAGAAATACTTTTTAAGTTTTTTTATAGAATTAATTAGTAAACCTGGTTTTTCTTATCTCCAGTGCCTTAATTACATCTGTTTTAGATATTATACCCACCAGCCTACCGTTTTGAAGCACGGGTAAGCGACCTACATTGTTCATGTTCAATTTTTCCAGTGTGGCCGATACCTCTTCCTCCGGGCTGGTAACCACCAGATCCCTGGTCATGAAGTTTTCTACGGGTAAATCTCTCTGTTCTTGGGGTATGTCTGATAAATCATGGAAGGTAACTATTCCCTGGAGATTTCCATCCTGATAGACCGGATATCCCATATGTCTATGTTTAAACATGAGTTTAAGCACGTCTGAAACAGTTTCTGTAGTTTTTACTGTTTTGACTTCAGTGGTCATGATATCCTTTACGTGAATTCCCTCCAGCAGGGTGTTGATCATCACCATTCTAGATTCCTGATCAGCACCCAGATAAACAAATATGCCAATCAGTATCAGGAAAGGATTGAAAAAAATGCCAATTATAGCCATTATTATGGCCAGCTGTTTTCCGATGGATGCTGCAAGCTCAGTGGCCCTTACAAAGTTCATTCTTTCTGCAAGAAAAGCCCTTAAAACTCGCCCACCGTCCATAGGGAATGCGGGAAGCATGTTGAAAGCTCCCAGTAACAGGTTTAATAGTACGAAGTTATAAAGCAAAAAATTTATACTTTCCGGTAGGAAACTGCCATAAAATAGATATACCGGATAGAATACTGCTGCCAGCACCAGGTTTATAAAGGGCCCAGCGATAGCTATTCTCAATTCCTGATGAGGATCTTTGGGTAAGTTTTTCATGGCAGATATTCCACCGATAGGAAGAAGAACTATCCTTTCTATTTCCACACCATAACTTTTAGCCACATAAGAATGTGTTAACTCATGTAAAACCACCGTTATGAAAAGTAGAGTAATGAGAATCGCTATAATCACATCTATACCGGGAATCAGTCCAAAAAGAGCCACCACATAGATGGCCAGCATCAACAGCAAAAAGGAGAAGTGTAATTCTACAGGTATTCCGAATATAGTGAATATTTTTAGGGAATATTTCATATTTATCATTTATCTATTTATTCAAACTTCTTAATAATTTTATTTAATACCCAATTAAACCTCTATGGTCCTAAAAACTAAAAAACATGAAATTAAATGTTTATGTTCTACTACAAGTCTGATTATTCCTAGATTGATTTTAATTAATTTATCTCTATTTGAACTTCTATGATTTGGGGGCCATATTGGAATTTTTTTTACTTCAATATCTCTTATATTTGATAAAAATTATATAACTTCAAAAACAAATTATTTAATGGTGTCATGATGAAAGTAACAGAATTTTTAGGCAGAAAAGTTTTGGATAAAAAGGCAATAGAAATTGGTAAAGTATCTGACTTGATGATAGAACCTGCAAAGTCAGTAATAACCGGAATTCAGATATCTACAGGAGAATTCGGACTTAGAAGAACAGATCTATTAATCTCCCCTGCAGAAATCCAGGAAATAGGAGACTACGTCCTGTTGAATGTGGAAAAAGCAGAAATAAAAGGGGCAGATGAAGAATCATCTGCTGAAAAAGAACAGGAAACAAACACTTTGAAATTTTAATTGTCAATTTATGACTATTTGAAATTGTAAACACAAAGGGAGATGTCAAAAGATGGAAGTTGCTGATGCTCGTGGTAAACATATCATAAAGGGTTCTCATGTAAGATACACAGGCACTGGCAGTGCTGGTGAAGTTATGGATATCAAAGCAGATGAAGAAGGAAGTTGGGCTAAAATTGACACCACAGATCTGTGGTATAACAGTCATTATCTGGAACTTATTGACCTGCACGAATATG
>MVQZ01000199.1 GCA_002067565.1 Methanobacterium sp. PtaU1.Bin242
GATCCCATCAAAAAAAATCGTGACTTAATGGTATATGTGGAGATTGATCGTTGCATGGCCGATGCTGTGCAGGCTATAACCGGTAAAACCATGGGACACCGCACCCTAAAATACAAGGATTACGGAAAGTTCGCTGCCACTTTTGTGGACATGGCTACTGGAAAGGCTGTTCGAATTTCAGCTTTAGAAGGTCCACGGGTGAATGAAGATGATGAAAGCGAAAAATCTGGTGAATCCAATGAAAATTCTGGTAGACCGGATATGAAAGACATGGTAGAAAAGCTTTCTAAAGTTCCAGAAGAAGAACTCCTGGTAATAGAAGAGGTTAAAGTTGATATACCTCCACAGGATATTCCTGGGTTTCCTAAATATCGTGCCTATTGCGAAAAATGTGGAGACCGTGTTTTGGACCACAGAGAAGTAATAGTAGAAGGTAAAACCCTCTGTAAGGCCTGTGCAGAAGGCCCCTACTATCAGAAAATTGGATAGAGGGATCCCCCTTGAAAGAGATGAAACTTATTGATGATTTAATCACAGCCAACTCTGGAAACGATGCCCCAGTTAAAGATGTAAGAGCTGGTGTATCCTGGACATGTGTTCATGGGAAGTTCGGAGGTGTTTCCAAAACCTATGGTCTTCCTGTAATCCATGGGAATTACACCCGTGATCTGGGTGATCTAACCAACAAAACCACTGCCGAACTAGCTCAATATAGCCGTTCCTGGAATTTAGTGGAAGCCAGTATCGGTGTGGCTGCTATAAACTCCATGATAAAACCTCAGGGAAAGAAGAATTTTAATGCCCAGAGTTTTATCATAGAAGAGTCAAAAAACAAAAAAGTCACCCTAGTTGGTAAATTTCCCATGATAGATGATATAAGATCCATTGCCAAGGAATTATGGGTCTTAGAATCCGATCCAACATTATTAAACCCTAAAAAAAATATAATAACCGAATCTGCAGCTGAATACGTTTTTCCAGATAGTGACATTATAGTTATAACCGGATCTACCCTAATAAACAAGGCTCTTGAACGATATCTGGAGTTAGCAAGACTTGAAGATGCTTTCACTATTATTCTCGGCCCCAGCACCCCTATGAGTGATGTACTCTTTGACTATGGTGCAGATATGCTCGCCGGAGTGGAGATCCTTAACCCTGAAGCTGTGCTCTTAAAGATCAGCCAGAGTGGTGGTATGATAAACAGTAAAGTCTGTAAAGGAGAGATAGAATACAGAGTACTGGATTGATAGAATATGGAAACTGATCCTGTTAAAATGGATGCTTTATCTAAAGGGGCCTTTGCACCGATTTATCCTCTTATTGCTAGTCAGATCACCGAAAAAATTGGAGTTAAAAAGGGGATATGTATTGATGTGGGTGCAGGTCCCGCATCCCTCTCCATTGCCATGGCCAAAATAAGCCATTTGAAAATTTATGCCTTGGACGTTAAAGAAGAAATGTGTAAAATTGCAGAAAAAAATATCACCCAGGCAGAGCTGAGTGAAAGAATTACCACAGTAAAGGGTGATGTTCATAACATGCCCTTTCCTAACAATTCAACCGATCTTGTGATTAGCAGAGGTTCTGTACCCTTCTGGAAAGATTTAAAAACTGCATTTTGCGAGATATACCGGGTTTTAAAACCTGGTGGTGCGGCTTATATAGGTGGTGGTTTTGGAAATCACCAGTTAAAAGAAAAACTAAAAAAAGAACTGAATAATGAAAAAACAAAATCTGGGGAAAATAATTTCAAGATACCTAAAATTAATATTGACAAGCTAGAAAAGGCTGTTAATAAAGCAGGAATTAACAATTATATATTAATAAATGATGATTCTGGTTTATGGGTTTTAATTAGAAAATCTATAAATTAAAAAAAAAATTAATTATGCCATAAATATTTATTTGGTGGTAAATAATGAACGAAATCATAAATGAAATAGATGATCCGGTTCTAATGGACCAGATAGAAAAGATTGTCCCTTTCCATGGATATTTAAGCACTGGAGCTTTTATAGGTCTTCAAATGCTCAATCTTGCCCGGGAATTACTGGATATAAAAGAGGATGAAAGAATTTTTGTTACATGTGAAACCCAGAACTGTCTTCCCGACCCATTCCAAATACTACGTGGATGTACCATTGGTAATAAGGGCCTAAATATTGTAGATCATGGTAAAATGGCTGTAACAATCAATAAAGCAGCAGTTCCAGGAGAAACTTTCGTTAAAGGCGTTAGGATCGTGCTTGACCCGGGAAAAACCGTTAAGTATCCCATATTCCACGCATGGTACATGAATGAGGCTAAAGTTTCTCATGAAGATGCTATAAGAGAACTTATAAAAGCGGGTAATGATGTTTATAGTTGGTATTTCATCGATGTACCAGTGCCTATTAAATCTAAAAAGAAAGTTGCAATTTGTAGCTCCTGCGGCGAATCATTTGTGCAGGAGGATGAAGGAAATATCTGTAAAGGGTGTAAATAATCCTAAAAAAAGTGATAAGCCTAATTTTTTTTCAATTTTTTAGAAGGGGTTTAGATGGATAAACAGATAACCATGAAAATACCTGATGAAATGTATCGGGACCTGAAAGAAATTTCGGCAAAAAAAGGCAATATTACAATGGCTAATTTGATAAGAAGAGCCATAGATGATTATATCCGGAAAAACAAGTTAAAAGGAATTTTATAATTTTAATTTATCATTTGCAATTTTATGATGGTCTTTAGCGATATGTATATAAGCACATATCTCTTAAATGGAAATAGGTAACTTCATTTGATATGTAAAAAAATGGATATTAAATAGAATATACAGGATATATGTATTAAAATTAGGATTTGAAGGTTTTTAGTTTTTTTTATTTTTAAAACACCCGTATAAAACTTTTAAATTCGATAGGCAGATTTTAACGTATCGTTTATTTTTTTTT
>MVQZ01000200.1 GCA_002067565.1 Methanobacterium sp. PtaU1.Bin242
TAATCCGTTAAATTTAAATTTAAGATTAAGGCGCTCGATTAAGTCAAAAAAGGAGGAGAGTATTTGAGCAGAGGTCATGGACAAGATTTTCAGGAAATAAGAAGGGTCAGAACACCCCGTCGGGGAGAGATACCTGGAGTTGTTGAACAGATAATGGGTCATGGGAAGCTAAAAGTAAGATGTTCCGATGGTAAAACCCGGCTTGCAAGGATCCCGGGAAAGATGAAAAAAAGGATCTGGATTAGAGAAGGTGACGTGGTTTTAATAAAACCATGGGAATTTCAGAGTGATGAAAAAGCCGATATTATATGGAGATATACCAGAACCGAATCTAACTGGTTAGAACGCAGAGGTTATCTAAAATTATAAAAATCTTAAATTTTAATGATTGTTGATATTGATCTGATTTTTACATGATTTAGATAAATTCTAATGATTATAAATCAATCATCAACTTAAACATCTTCCTTAGCTCTTTTTGTGTGATTAGAATGTCAAGAATATCTAAATCAGATAATCATCTTATGAATTTGTCCGATACAATTGATAAATCTAGTAATATTTCTAATGCAGAAGTTAATTCTAAAAAGGTGTTTAATACTGATGATAACTCCAAAAAGGTGTTTAATGCTGATGATAACTCTAAAAAGGTGTTTAAAGCAGTCCACAGCCCAAAAGAAGGATCTAAAGCTGATAATGAATCAAAAAGATCTAAAGCCGATGATAACTCTAAAAAAGTATCTAAAGCTGATGATAACCTCAGGAAGATGTTGTCAGAGAAGCGTGTGAAAGGTGACGCCGATCGTCGGGTTGGAAGTGAGGTATTTGATAAAATAACTCTGGAAACACTGTATAAACTGGCAAATCAGGGATATTTACATATTTTAAATGGAGCTATCAGCACCGGAAAGGAAGCTAATGTGTTTAAAGGACTTGATGAGAATAATAACTTTGTAGCGGTAAAAATATACCGTGTTACCACCTCTGATTTTAAAAAAATGCAGGATTATATCCAGGGAGATCCCCGTTTTAAAGTAAAAACCAGTAACAAGCGTCAGGTTGTTAACGCATGGGTTAATAAGGAGTTCAGGAATCTTAAAAGGGCTTGTGAGTATGGAGTAAGGGTTCCTCATCCTATAGTTGCCAAAAACAATATTCTGGTTATGGAATTTATAGGAGATGTATATGGAGACCCAGCACCTTTGATGAAAGATGCCCATATATCTAATCCTCATGAAATTCTGGATAGATTAGTAAATTATATCAAAATCCTTTATAATGATGCTAAAATTGTTCACGGAGATCTATCAAGCTTTAATATTCTTATTAAAGATGATGAACCGGTTATAATTGATATATCTCAGGGTGTTGTGGTGGACCATCCCATATCAGAGGAGCTTTTAAATAGAGATATTAATAACTTGGTAAAGGATTTTAAAAAATTAGGTGTTCAGATATCTAAAGATGAGATTAAAAGTAAAATTATGGATTTATGAGGATAGAAAAGTATATTATAAAGGATATTTTAATATAATTATGATCCCCCTATAATTAATTATAAATTCATTTAATTATTTTCAGGCCAAAGCGAGGTGTAATTTTTTGACCAACATAGAATATCTTAAGATTCCCCGGGAAAGGGTGGGGGTTGTAATTGGAAAACAGGGAATTATCAAGGAAGAAATCGAAAAAGCAACCCAAACAAAAATAGAAATAGACAGCGAAACAGGTAGTGTTTCTATAGACCCAACGGAAGAAGCAACAGATCCTTTATCTGTTTGGAAAGCCAGGTACATAGTTAAAGCCATTGGCAGAGGTTTCAACCCCGAGATTGCTTTGAAACTCACCAGTGATGAGATGATGCTGGATATTATTAACCTGCCTGATTATGTAGGCAAATCAAAAAAAGCCATTTTAAGACAGAAAGGAAGAATCATCGGTAAAGATGGAAGAACCCGGGATATTATCTCAGAAATGGCGGAAGTTGATGTCTCAGTATATGGAAAAACCGTGTCCCTCATTGGAGATATGGAACGGATCCAGGTGGCCCGGGAAGCTGTAGACATGATCTTACACGGAGCCAGACATAAAAGCGTCTACGCATTTTTAGAGAAGAAAAATAGGGAATTGAAAATTAAAGAGTTTAAAAGAATTGCTAAAGATGAAAAAACATTGTTATAAATCCCATTTTTTAATTTGAATTTGCAAAATATTATTAAAAATCTAGTATAATAATTATATCATAATTAATAATAACATGTGGATTTGGTAGTTAACCAATCACATTTAAATTGAATAAAAGGAGGCCTAATTTGGAGAGAGAAGCAGCAGAACTTTTTGAGGAGTTTAAAGAACTCACAGCATCAGAATTTTTCAGAAGAAATAAGCAGATGCTGGGATTTTCAGGAAAAATACGATCCCTTACCATGGTTTTCCACGAACTAATAACTAACAGCTTGGACGCCTCTGAAGAAGCAGGAATACAGCCTGAAATAACTATAGACCTCAAAAGAGTTGATAAAGACCATTACATACTTAAACACACCGATAACGGGCCAGGAATCCCCTATGCCTTTATAACCAAGGTTTACTGTACCATGTTTGCCGGTTCCAAATTCCGGAACATCCAGTCCCGGGGTCAGCAAGGTCTGGGCTGCAGTGGATGTGTGCTATTATCCCAAATGACCACCGGAAAACCTGCCAGAGTAGTTTCCGGTTACTATGAGGGTGAAAAACTCAAGGGAGTGGAAATGACATTTAAAATGGATGTCAAAAAGAACAAGGGACTTATCCTAGACCGAAAGGAAGTGGAAGTCAAATCAACCGGAGTATCCATAGAACTACACTTCAAAGATGTTTCCTACTCCTTAAGCGAACAGGGAGCCTTCGAATACATCAGAAGGACTATGATCGCCAATCCTCATGCTAAAATCAAATTCAGAGACCCTACCGGTCATAAATTCATATTTGAAAGGGCTACCGATGTGATTCCACCCTTACCTAAGGAGGTACTGCCCCATCCCCGGGGTGTAACTGCTGATGATCTTATATTCATGGCCAAGCATACCGATAAAAGGAGGTTCAGAAGCCTTCTTACAAGTAGTTTATCTCGAATGTCAACCAAAAGGGTTAATGAAATAGAGGAAGCAACTGGAATTGACCTTAATAAAAGACCCAAAGATATGAAATGGGAGGAAGCAGAAAAAATCGTGGATTTATTCGCCCAGATGGACTTCATGGCACCACCTACCTCTGGTTTAATCCCCATAGGTAAAGAACAGATTGATAAAGGTATGAGGGAAATTTTAAGCCCTGAATTTGCAGCAACCACTACCAGAAAACCCAAAACCTACAGGGGAGGTGTGGCCTTCGTGATAGAAGCAGGTATCTCCTACGGAGGAGATTCCGGACGGTTGGTTGGTGAGCAGAAAAAAGCAGAAATAATGAGATTCGCCAACAGAGTACCTTTAACCTTTGACCAGGGAAGCTGCGCCATAACCGAAGCCTTAAAAAGCATTGACTGGAAACGCTACGGAATAAGAGACCTGGACAACGCACCCATAACTGTTTTCGTTAATATTGTATCAACTAACGTGCCTTATTTATCCACTGGAAAGCAGAGTGTAGCTCCAGAAGCAGAAATACTGCACGAAGTAAGGCAAGCCACCATGAAGATTGCCAGAAGCCTTCAAAAGTATATAAGAGCCAAAAAAGCTGCTAAGGAAGAAGCTTTACGTTCCAAAATATTTGAAAATCTTGTTCCAGTAGTTATAAGAGAAGCAGCAGTACTTGCAGAAACAGATGTTCCAGAATATGATGCCGTGCTGGCTAAGGTTACACGCAAAGCAAAATTTGAAAATATACCCCTAGAAAGTGAGGCTGAAAATGAATAGAAAAGATATTACCGTTAACAAACTCAAAAGCCTGGGAGAGAGAATAATAGATGAAATAAACCAGAACAGCGTTCCCTCCATCAAAGTACCCTCCAGAGGCACATCCAATATAGTTTATGACGATGATAAACGTTACTATGTACTAGGTGAACGTTATGGTCAGCGTAGTCTGGGTAACGTTAAACAAATAACTAAAATCGCCCAGATGGTCTACGTAGCCAATTTCTGCAAGGATCTGGTTCGAAGGGGTAAAACCGCCACTCTCAGGGAGATGTATTACGTATCTGAAGGATGGGATGTGGATTTCGGAGACCAGCAGGAATCCAACATAGTAGGTGAAGATCTGGAAGTCACTTTAGGTATGACCAGAGAAGACCTGGGACTGATGCCTGAAGAAGACGGTGCATCGGTTTATGGAAACCTCGTCATCCAGGAGGATGATGTGGAAATAAACGCTCTTAAATCAGGTAAATCCGGTTACACCATATCTCCCACCATCGACGATGTGAAATTCCTGGAACATGACGTGGAAAGGGTGATTGCCGTGGAAACCATGGGTATGTTCCACCGGCTGGTGCAAGAAGAGGCCTATAAAAAATTCGACACTCTGATTGTGGGATTAAAAGGCCAAGCTGCACGTGCCACTCGTAGATTCCTTAAAAGAGTGAATCAAGAACTTAATTTGCCAGTTTATATTTGTAACGACGGAGATCCATGGGGATTCCACATTGCCATGGTTATAATCTCTGGAAGTGCAAAATTGGCTCATGTTAACCATGATCTGGCAACACCTGATGCCAAGTTTCTGGGAGTAACTGCCAGCGATATAATCAACTATGACCTTCCCACCGATCCTCTAAAAGATATTGATGTCCTTCGTCTGAAGGAACTCAGTAAGGATCCTCGTTATCGGGATGAAAATTGGCAAATGGAAATTAAAAAAATGCTTAAAATAGGGAAGAAAGCAGAACAGCAGTCCTTCTCAAAATATGGGTTGGAATACGTAGTTGACACTTACCTGCCTGAGAAGTTAGATGCCATGTAAACAACCTAATAAACGGTTGTTCAAAATATGGCTAATTAAACCTTCATTACCCTTTTTTTCCTTTATTAAATTTTTTTTATTTTAAGGACTTATTTCTGTATTTCTAACTTAAAATAATCTTAAAAACTTTATAACCCTTTTTTTATCCAGTTATTTTCGTGAAATAAAATCATAAAATTTATAATATCATGAAAAATATAGAAATCTTATAGAAAATTTTATAGGAAAGATGTTTTTCATTTAGATCCCTCGCTATCAGGGTTCTTGTGATTTTAAAACATCTGAATGATGGAATCATCTAAAAAAACCGAAATGATGGAGGCAAAAATTATGAAATCGGTTGGAATAAATGGATACGGAACCATAGGTAAAAGGGTGGCAGATGCTGTTGCCTGTCAGGACGATATGAAGATTGTGGGAGTTACCAAGCGAACTCCTGATTTTGAAGCTAAAATGGCCGTGGAAAAAGGTTTTGATCTCTACATAAGCGTCCCTGAAAAAGAAGGGATGTTTAAAGACGCGGGTATTGAAGTGTCAGGGACCATCGACGATCTTTACGACCAGCTGGATATCATGGTGGACTGCACTCCTGAAGGAATCGGTGCGGAGAACATGAACAACATCTACAAGAAAAAGGGAATCAAAGCTATATTTCAGGGCGGTGAAAAACACGACCAGATAGGTCAGTCCTTCAACTCCTTCGCCAACTTCAAAGACGCCCTGGGAGCAGATTACGTACGAGTAGTTTCCTGTAACACCACCGGACTCTGCAGAACACTTAAACCCATAGATGACCTGGCTGGTATAAAAAAAGTCCGTGCGGTTATGGTTAGACGAGGTGCGGACCCCGGGCAGATTAAAAAAGGACCGATAAATGCCATAGTACCCAACCCCCCCACTGTACCATCTCATCACGGCCCTGACGTGCAGACAGTTATGTACGGCCTGAATATCACCACCATGGCTTTACTGGTGCCCACCACTATCATGCACCAGCACAACCTCATGGTAGAACTGGAAAACTCTGTAGATGTGGACAGTGTCATTGATACGCTGGAAGAAACTCCAAGAGTGATTTTAGTAGAGGCTAACAAAGGTATTGGTTCCACCGCCGAGATCATGGAATACGCC
>MVQZ01000201.1 GCA_002067565.1 Methanobacterium sp. PtaU1.Bin242
TACTAATATAAATATTCCTAAACCTATTCATTTCAAATTAATATAGCACCAGTTTTATTATGAATTTACATTCTATTAGAAAATACAAAAAAATATAACGATAATCTATTGTCTCCTTCCATTTATAAATCTTGTGAAATTGTGAAATTTATTTTTAAAAACTTATTATTCCAATTTTTCCTGCTCTATGGATTACAATCTCCATTTCCATAAACCATTTCCTTTATCTAACCAAAAACTATTTTATTTTAGTCATTCCAATAAATCCATTAAATGAAAGATGAGTTCAAAATATCTAAAACTAAAGAATTAATGAGAGAGGAGATATGGAATACCCTGGAAAAGAAAGGATTCTCAGACTCACCTAAACCCATCCATGGGAGAATTCCGGGATTTAAAGGAGCTGAAAATGCCGCTGCCCTACTTAGAAATACAACAGAATGGAGAATCTCCCAAGTAATCTTCTCCAGTCCTGATTCTGCCCAGATCAAGGTACGGGAGTATGTTCTAGAGGATGGTAAGAATTTAATTATGGCCACCCCTAAGTTAAAAAATGGATATCTCTTAATAAGTCCTCGGGATATATCTGGACAGGAAAAAAGCGCTTCCACCATAAAGGGGGCTTTTAAATTGGGAAAACCACTGCAAAAATTACCTCCGGTTGATCTGGTGGTGGAAGGCTCTTTGGCTGTTGATCTATCCGGAAGAAGACTGGGAAAAGGAGGAGGATATGGAGATCAAGAAATAGAACACCTTTTAAAGGAAAACTCAATCACTAGTGAAACACCCATAGTTACCACAGTCCATGAAGCACAGATCGTTAGAAAAATCCCTCGAGAACCTCATGATAAAAATATAAACATGATTGTAACACCCCAAAGAGTTTTAAGAATTAACAGGAAATGATGATCTAAATAAAAAATAAATTAAAATAATTAACATTAAATGGTTTAAAATAGCTTTAAAATATCATTTATATCCAATTTATCCACATCATAAAAATCATTCATATCATACTTGTAATACAGACTATTCAGGTCCTGTTTTTCCAGAATATCCGTTATAGACATTTCTTTTTCTAATTTTTCCCCTATTTTGAGTTCTTCTATCTCACAAATACACTCTTTTAGAAATTCCTCTGGGTTTTCCATCCCTAATAATTCGTTTATCAGCTTATTTTTATATTTAAATGGTCTTTCAAATTCATTACCTTCAAAAAAGAATTTTTGAAACATTTTTTCCTGTTTTATGAACTTATAGATCAATATGAGTTTTTCCTGTATTTGTTGTAGTTCATCCTGGTTTAAATCCATAGCAAAACCCCTGGATTATGATGTCATTATCTAATTTTATTTACATCCCATAAATTTTTTATTATTATTATAACAACATACCTATGATCAACTAAAAATGGAGATCAAAGAAGTTTCAATTCCAGGAGGGATACACAGAAAATAGCAGAAGAATTAATAAGAGAATCTAATGGACATTTAGAAAGAATAGAAGCTGATAAAGATACTGCGAACTAGACTGGCTATTATCTATTAAATGCATACTAAACTGACTATTATCTATTAAATGCATACTAAACTGACTATATCTATTAAAAAGTTATTAAAACCTGTTAATTCTAAAATAGAATATTAAAACCCGCCTCATTTTAATATAAAATTATTAAAACTTGTTAATTTTATAATGAATATATTATATTTGGTATATAGTCTAAATTCAATGAAAAACTAGAAAATTCTATAAAAAAAGGATTGTTAATCTGATTTCTCCAACCGTTCTCTAAACTCCTTCCTGTGCCTTTTCTCCTCTGCCAGTATGTGTTGCAGTACCCCCACCACCTCATCATCATCAATTATCTCTATTTGGTGTGTGTATCTTTTTATTCCTTCTGTTTCCAGTTGTATCTGCTTTTGGAGCATAGCTTCTATTTCTTCGCCTCCAAAATCAAGCTCTTGATGCTCCATGGTGGGTTTTCCACCTCTTTTGGTTATCAGATCAGCCAGCCACCACATGTGCCTCATCTCATCCACTGCTATGGCCTCTGTAACCCTGCTGGGGTCGCAGTTTTCCATTATAAAAGAATTCTGGGTGTAAATCATGGTTGCTTCTAGTTCTCTGCGGAAATCCTCGTTTAAAAGATCAATTATCTCTTCTTTTCTCAAAATCATCACCATTTGACTTTTTATAATTCTTATATACCTATTAAATATTCAATCCATTAAAGAAGCAAGACTCTCCCTCTTCTGATAGGCCAGTCCCTGAAATACCGCTATTACATCTCCCTTTTCATTGTAAATATCTATGGTGTAGGTTGATAATTTTGGGTTTCGCGATATCTCCCGGGCTTCTGCAGTGATCTTACCCGCTGTTGCGGCGGTCATATAGGTTATACTAACATTTATTGCCACTGTAACCTGTCCATATGAATTAGCGGCAACTGCAAATGCAAAGTCAGCCAAAGTAAAAATAGCCCCACCATGAACTGTATTAACACCATTAAGATGGTTTTTTTTAATTTCCATTTCTGTTCTGGCTCTTCCGGGTGAAACATCCACCAGTTTTATGCCACAATAATCTGCAAATTTATCCCTTTTAAAAAATTCCTTTATCTCATCCATTTTAATCCCACACTTATCATGGATAAACTATCTTGAATCTAATTTAAGAAATAATTTTTGTAAATCGTTTACTTTATAAAGAATAATTAATTTATATAGTTTTAAATTTATTTTTGGAAAGAAATTTTTTACTTAACTGGAAATTGTTTATTTGAATTAAAATTTACAACTTCTCCTTCCCCTTTTCTCCAGATACTGCTGATGATACTCCTCAGCCCTATAAAATTTAGTGGCAGGAACTATTTGAGTCACAATTCTCCTTTTATATATGTCTGATTTTTCTAATTCTTCTCGAGAAGACAGAGCCAGCCTTTTTTGCTCTTCATTATGGTAGAAGATTACAGAACGATACTGTTCTCCAATATCCGGTCCCTGCCGGTTTAAGGTGGTTGGATCATGGGATTTCCAGAAAACATTCAGCAAGTCCTGGTAGGACAGTAAGGTTGGATCATATATTATTTCCACGGTCTCGGCATGGCCAGTGCCACCGGTGCAAACATCCTGATAAGTGGGATCTTCAAATTCACCACCCATATAACCCACAGATGTTGAAATTACCCCATTAAGGTGTCTGAAAGCTTCTTCCACACCCCAGAAGCATCCTGCAGCAAAGCTAGCCTTTTTTAATTTATCTTCATCCTTCATATTGAATTCTCCATTCAAATAATTTCTAGAAAATGTAAATATTCTTATGATGAATTATGAATTTAATTTGACTTCTAATTTTTGATTTAAAATTACACAAAAATCAGTAAATAACATCATATTCACCTGAACTAAGTAAAATAATTAACAAAAAAACCAATATATTACATGATGAAAAACCATAAAGTTGCCGGGATTTTGAATCGGATCGCGGACTATCTGGAGATGGAAGGTCAGGATTTCAGGATTAAAGCATATCATCGGGCTGCAAACACTATAGAATCTCTTTCAAAGGATGTAGAGGATGTGAGAGACGAGGATAAGCTTCAAGAACTTCCCGGAATTGGTAAAAGTATCGCCCGAAAAATTGAGGAGATCATCGACACCGGAACACTGCAGTACTACGAAGAATTGAAAAAACAAGCCCCTGTTGATTTTGAAGCTCTCCTGGAAGTGGAAGGACTTGGCCCTCGCACCATTAAATTACTCTATGAAGAACTGGGTGTGCAAAATCTGGATGATCTGGAAAGAGAAGCCAAACGGCATCATATCCGAAGACTGAAAGGGATGGGGGATAAAAGCGAAAGGAAGATCCTTGACAATCTGGAATTTGCCCGAAAAAGTACTGGAAGAAAATTACTGGGCTATGTTTTACCTCTGGCAAGGGAGCTTATAGAGAGGTTTGAAAATTTAGATAACGTAGATCGTGCTGAAATAGCTGGATCAATCCGAAGAAGAAAAGAAACTGTGGGAGATATGGATATACTGGTTATAAGCCAAAAACCCCGAGAAGTAATGGATTTATTCACTGAAATGGAATTAGTAGAGGATGTAATTGTAAAAGGAGATTCTAAATCCACTGTAAGGTTAAATAATGGTCTTGAAACCGATCTAAGGGTTTTTACGGAGGATGAGTTTGGGTCGGCTTTTCTTTATTTTACCGGGTCTAAAGAAACCAATATAGCCCTTCGCAAAATAGCTATAAAAAAAGGCCTTAAATTAAATGAATATGGTGTTTTCAGGGGTGACAATCAACTTGCCAGTAAAACAGAAGAAGAAGTCTTTAAAACATTAGAATTAGCCTACATAGAACCAGAACTCCGAGAAAACCGGGGTGAAGTGGAGGCTGCAGCTTGCAGGAAACTTCCAAATTTGGTGGGATATCTGGATCTCAGAGGAGACTTGCAGATGCACACCAACTGGAGTGATGGTCTAGCCAGCATTAAAAGCATGGTAGTGGCAGGTAAACAAATGGATTATGAATACTTGGCCATAACCGACCATACAGGCAGTCTGCGCATAGCATGGGGCATGGATGAGAAACGGGTTAAAAAGCA
>MVQZ01000202.1 GCA_002067565.1 Methanobacterium sp. PtaU1.Bin242
GGGCATCCAGTACCCCTGGAGTGGCTTCTCCCATGGGCACCTGAGCGCTTATAGTCTCTCCTACAGTTCCTCTGTGGCTGATAATCATAATTATGGGTAGTTGATAAAGTTTATAAAGTGATGCCAATACATTGACCGAATTACCTAATCCTGAGTTCTGCATTAAAATAGCGGTTTTTTTCCCTCCCATATAGGCTCCGGCGCAGATGCCGAACCCTTCCTCTTCTCTTGTTACGGGAACGTGAATAATTTCTTCATCGCAGTCTACCATTTCCAGGAGTTTTCCCAGGTTAATGCAGGGAACACTGACTATGAAATTGATTCCCGCTTTTTTAAGACCATTAAACACTGCTTGGCTGCTGTCCATTTTAAACACTTATAATTGATAATCTAATATAATATAGTATATTTAATTTCTAATAAAATGTGGGTTGGAAAGTAATTGGTGTATTAAATCATGCTAATACCTAGTTTAAACATCAAATAATATAATAATAAGAAATAAAGATTATTTATAAATTTAAATTAATGCGGGGGATCATGCAGCAAAAGAGTATCCTTGATAGATTAAGAGTACTTTCCAGGCCTACAGGTAAACCCCAATGGGCACAGGCTGTAAGATCAGTACTTTTAATGGTTTTAGCTGCTTTGATTGCCAAATTTTTAGGCTGGGATAATGGTATATCTGCAATCATGTCCATTACCCTTTTGGCCACCATAATGATGGACATCTCCCTGCCTCTTAGAAAGGTGGCGCCTCTGGCAATTATTGGGCTATTTATGGCCACTCTGGCTTTTACCAGCGCTTCTCTTGGATTAAATAGTGTTCCAGTTTTCATTATATTCACGGTTATCTGGGCCTTTTTTGGTCTTTCTACATATATTTTCGGAGAATCCGTGGGGTTTTTCGGTTTTATAATATTTAGTATGTATTTTATAGCAGTGATAATGGTTAATAATAAATCCACCACTCCAGAATGGGGTTTATACTGTGTTTTAGCCTTTTTAGTTGCTTCCATCCTGCTTATACCGCGTATTTGGAATAGAAAGCAGGAGTTACGTAAAATGATAGCAGTAGGATTTATTCCTCAAAGTTCTCTGAATATGGTTCTTTCCACTCGACACGCATTATCTGGCATTCCTCTTGATTCGGCAGATTATGAGCTATTTAGATTAGGATCCTATATAACTGGTTTCAGGGGGTATGGAAAATTACTCTGTGGGCGAATATCTGAAATATATAGGGATAAATTCAATGAATTTTTACAGGTTACAGAAGAAACCAGTTTGGGGATAGCTGAAGGAATAATAAAAGGTAAAAAACAGGTTAATCTTGAAAATTTAAATAATCAGATTTCTGATATAGATAAGGGGGTTAAAGATTCACAAGAGAAAGATCTGAATGTTTTTATAGACATTGCCTATCAGATGGGTGATGTTCTTAAAAAATCCGCTGAAATTTTGTCTGGTAATTTATCCGGTGAAATATCAGAAAAAAAAATAAAGATAACTGCTTCTCAAACATCTCTCAAAGATGTTGTTAAGGCTAATTTTAACCTTAAAAATATGTACATCCGTCATGCTTTACGTTTTGCGCTGGCCATGACTATTGGTCTTTTATTAGTTCATTTAACCCATGATCGTGATGCTATATGGGTTACTATGGGTATTTTAATAATCATCAAGCCAGATATAACCAGCACAATTAACAATATGATATTGAGGGTGTTCTTCAATTTACTGGCCATCATCTGTGCTATTATACTGGGATTCATCTTTCCTCATCAGATACTGTTATGGATTGGTTTTCTCATGCTTTTCTTTTTCCGAGCCTTCTTCCCCACCTATATGGGTCTTTCAGTAATGGCTCTTACTTTATTCGTGGTTTTCATCTGGCCTATAGGGTCGGTTTTTGATAATGCTATTGCCCGGATAATTGATATAACCTTAGGAGCTATAATTGCCTTTATCTGTGCTTATGTTATTTTGCCCAGCCGGGTTACTGTGGATCTGCCGGGTCAACTTGCCCGTACCATCAAAGCCAACCAGGAGTATATGCAAAGTGTTTTGGGGGCTCCAGAAAATTACAGCCACCAAAAAGCAGTTAATTGTCTTAATAATTATTTATTGGAAGAGAATAACCTGGAAGCAGCTATAGGAAAACTTCAGGATTTTTTCAATGATGTAAGTGATGATATAATCATTTATCAGAATTTTAAAGCTGCTAATCGTAAATTATCTGCTGATATATCTGCATTGGCCACAATCATGGAGAGAGAACAGGTAGGAAAGGTTAATATGAATAGTCAACCTTTGACTGCAGTTTTGAATAACATGGTAGAAACAGTAGAAAAAGGGGTCAAACCCATAAAAACCTATTTAGATAAATCATCAATGGGTACTGATGAAAAATCATATCCTATAGAAAATTTAGAGCAATATTTAGGCTGGGTTATCGCAGATGTGGAGTTACTCCAGGAATTCGTGAATTCAGGGGTAAATAAGGGTATTTTTAGAAGATACAGGGATTTAACCTGATTTGATAATCTCTTCTAAACGGTTTTCTTTTATACCATTTTTGATTTCCATGGCCATTCTACGCCCCATACTCAATGGTTCTCCGTAATAGAGGTAACTGTAAGCCGATCCATTCATGAAAGTGTTGGTCCCTCCGTCTGACCGGGCGCTCATTTCGAATACTACTATTTCCAGGTCATCATTAACTAAAGTCTGCATACAGAATGGTCCATTAAATCCAGGCGGTACCAATTCTTTAGCACCCTCTGTGATTTTATCTCCTATGTCAAATGCCTGTGGTAGTAGTGATTCTCTTAAAACTACAGGGTGATTTCCGGTTACGACGTATGATGCATCTGCTCCGATATCTAGCTGGTCTCTCGCCGGTACTCGTACTAAACCGTCAATGGTAGATTCATATCTACTATCAATTCCTAAAAGCTCCACTTCGTCCTTTAATCCTGAGAAGAAGTAATGAATACAGTAATTACATCCTAATACGTATTCTTCCATGTGTGCCTCTTTTATATCCTCTTCTTCAATCCATTTTCTCTCCATCATTGCCTCAATTTTCTGGTCGAATTCTTCGGTTGAGTTGGCAACGAAGTATCCTCTTCCTCCCCTGGCTCCAGGGAACTTAACCATTACCGTTCCATCAATTTTGTTGGGGTCTTTTATTTTTTGAGGAATCCTGACACCGGATTCTGTCATAAGTTTCCTTTCCAGATCCCTTTCAGCTTCCCATCTTAAAATATCTCTATTACCAAACATAGGAACATTAAAAATAGTTTCAATATTGTCCAGTCCAGCATAGGCCACAAAGGATCCGTGGGGGAATACTATGCTGTTCATGTCCCTTAATTGCTGCTGGACATCCTCATTTACTATGTCACTAAATTTATCAACCATTATGTATTCATCAGCAACATTAAATCTTTTATAAGGAATTTCTCGTCCTTTTTCACAAACTACTGCTGTCCTAAATCCCTCTGCTTTTGCTCCCTGAAACATATGTAGGGATGAATGACTTCCTAAAGTTGCAATAGTTATGTCTTCCTTATTATACCCATCCAAAACGTCCAGAATTTCCTGCCGGTTTATTTTACTCATTTGTTAAATCCCTCCGCATGTTAATAAATATCTGGTTAAATTAACATGGTTAAGTTCTGATAATTATCTTTTTCGTCTTGTTATTTTGTATTATAAATTAATAAAAAACGCATATTTTTTAAGAAATTATGTGATACAACTTAACATAGAAAAAAGTAGGAAAAAAAATGAAAAAAATCAATTCAACGTTATTCATCTTTAGCTAAGACCTTCAATTTACCATCATAAAGGTCGATTATAAGGCCATGAACAGGCACATCATCTGGAATAAATGGGGATTCCTTTATTTTTTCCACTACCACCATCACATTTTCTTCTTCACCATCAATTGCCCCTATCCATTCTTTAAGATTAACTTCAGAAAGGACTTTATCATCCACACCCCTTGCTTTCATGTTGGCCTCCAGTTTTTCAGGGTCCACATTGGCCATGCCACAGTCATAATGTCCAATAACCATCACTTCTTCCACACCAAGAGCGTGTATTGCTGCGGCCACAGAACGGACAACATCCCTATCAACAGCTGCATTACCTGCATTTTTGATTATTTTAGCGTCTCCTCTTCCAATTCCAATAGCGGGTTCTAAAAATCCAGTAAGTCGTGTGTCCATGCAGGTTACGATGGCTAATTTTTTCTGGGGCATGTGGCTCAATTTTTTTGGTTCAAAATCTTTAACAAACTCTTCATTAGCTTTTAATACTTCTTCAAGCATCATATTTATCACCATAAATTAATTTAAAACTATAATTAGCATATTTTTAATTTTTTAGACATAAAAATTTAGGAAATACTTAAAAAAAGGTAAAAAGGTGAGGTTTATTCCTCACTGGGTTGTTTATTTACTATGGATAGGGGTGGTTTTTCTTCTGCATTCATTCCAGTAGAATAACCAAAGACTTCTTCTAACTGGAGATTAAGCTTATGGTAGATTTTGGCTAATGGTATTTCTACGGGGCAAACTTCTTCGCACTGTCCACAGTTGGTACAAGAATCAACTATGTGTATAAGTCTTACCCAGTGGAACATGGGGGATGGGGGTAATATTCCTTTAGTTACCCATAAGGGGGAATCTGATTCTATTGAACACTCTGTGCAGAAACAAAGTGGGCAGGCTTCCCTACAGCCATAGCATTTGATACACTTGCTGAACTCATCCATATATTGATCTATGTCTGTCACATCGCTTTCCTGGTCGAAATCTTTTGCTTGCCATTTTTTGGCTAGTTTGATCATGATTTTGTCGATATTGGCCCGGATTTCAACACCTTTGGGAACTGGATCTTTTGTCCTTAAAGCTCCAGCTTTTATTGCTTTATCCAGAATTTCTGCGCCTTTATCTGTAAATACTTCGACAAAAGTAGCCTTTCCAGCAAGAGGTCCGATCACACCCCAGTTTCCCAGGGCCAGATCCGCCATTCTGGGTATGTTAATATCACATCTTCTGCAGTTTGTTCTTCTGCCGTATCCTTCTTCTTCCAAGTCGTCGATTGGAATTTCTTTCTCTGCACCGTCTTTTGTCTCTATAATGAGTTTACCTTTGGCAATTTCTTCTTTTACCACGTCATCAGGCTGGATTTCGTAGAATTTTTCTATCATCTCTCTGGCTTTCACCGGGGGCATGGTTCCTCCACAGTTAACCCCCAACATTACCACTTTGTCACCATCAATACGTTTCCTCTTTATAAGTTCTACAATAGTCTTGCCATCGCATGGTTTTACAGTAACAGCGATTTTCATATCCTTAGAACCATTTAGATACTTTTCCAGTGGTTTGGCCATGTTAAGAGTTCCACAGTGCAGTGAACCGGCACTTTCAATAATTTTTTCCGGATCGGTGATCAGGGTGGGCACCGCGTCGTAGAG
>MVQZ01000203.1 GCA_002067565.1 Methanobacterium sp. PtaU1.Bin242
TTCAGATCAACAACCCCATTTTAGTCTATTTCCTGGTTTTAATAACTGCAATACCCATAATAGGGGTTACCACCATGACATCGGCATATTCAAAGAATTACAAGGAAGCGGGTATACTCTTAACCTTTGTCTATATTGCTGTGGCCGGAGTTTTAATGGTACCGGCCATGGCATATTTATCCACCAAATCACTGGTCACTAATATCTCCCCTATGACTATGATCATTAGGATATTTTCTGAAGAAACCATACCCCTATGGCAGTTCCTTATTCCGGTGGCATTTGTTCTGGCGGTGAGTATCATCTCTTACTGGCTTTCTATAAAACTTTTCGAACGTGATGATGTGGTTTTTGGACCGCGACCCGGATTGATTAGACTTTTTTTGGAACTGGTTGGTTTAAAAAAGCGTATGGGATAATTTGGTTAAATGAATATTTTTTTTAGCCAATTAGAATGCATATTCCATAAAAATGGTAATATTATTTCTTACAAATTCGATAACTTTAAATATAATGTAATATATTTCTTACATTAGTGAAAGTTAGTGATTTATTAATAATGATTGAAGAGATTCGGAGGAATTACTGTTATAAGTGATACGGTTTTAAATTTAAATAAACTGCACAGGTTTTATGGGGATTTTGAAGCTTTAAGTGGAATTTCTCTCGAAATTAAAAAGGGACAGATATTCGGTTATTTGGGTCCTAATGGATCTGGTAAAACCACCACCATTAAACTGTTACTGGGATTGATTAAACCATCATCTGGGAGTTTAACTGTTTTAGGTGAAGATCCGTATGTTGATGATGCTAGGGCTATGGATACAAGGCGAAATATTGGATCTATGCTGGAATTTGATGGCTTGTATGAACAGCTTACAGGTTTACAAAATTTAGTTTACTGGGCGGAACTATACGGTTTGGAAGACCAAAATGCAATAACACAGGCAAAAGAGATGATTGATTCTATGAAATTGTCTGAATGGGCAGGGACTAAGGTTGCTAAATATTCATTTGGAATGCGTAAGAGATTAGCACTGGCCAGAGCAATGGTCTGTGATCCTGATATTCTAATACTGGATGAACCCACAGTGGGGGTCGATCCTGAATCAAGATTCCTTATAAGAAACATGATAAAGGATTTAGCAGCTCAGGGCAAAACTATTTTTTTCTCTTCTCATGACCTGGAGGAGGTACAGAAAGTGTGTTCTCACATTGCCATATTAAAAAAGGGAAAATTAATATTTAAAGGCACTTTAGGTGATGTTATAAATAAATTAGGGAGATTTAAACTTTTCATCCGTCTTAAATCCTCCAAAAACGCATATTTAATGGCTAATAAGTTACATGAAGTGGGGTATGATGTAAAAAAAGAAGGACCGTTAATTTCTTTTTATCCAGAAGATGACCTGGATATGTCCCTTTTTACAAAAGAAGAAGTTTTAGATACTTGGAAAATCAGTTCATCACTGGAAGATGTTTATCTCAAAGCAGTTGCTGATGAAGAGGTGGAAACATGAACTTCCAGTTTAAATCAATAACTCTAAAGGAACTAAAAGAGGTTTACACACGTAAAGATTACCTCTTTACCATGATTTTAAATATTATCATTTTTTTAGGTGTAGGTTATATATTCAGCCAGTATGATACAGAATCCCTTAAAAAATTGTTTATGGAGTTTACTTTCATGGTGGCCCCTCCTTTTGCCATGTGGATAGTGGGATTCCCTTTCATCCGGGAAAAATTCAGTGATGAAAAACTTCTCAGAAGATTTGAAGCCATTTTAACCACACCAGTATCCCTTAAAACGGTTTGGGCTGGTAAACTGGCATCTATCTTTCTGTTAACTTACCCCACAGCAATACTCATTGTTATAATATTTCTGTTCATCTGGTACTTTTTAGGGGGGTTAAATCCTTTTTTAGTTTTATCAGCTCCAGTATGGATAATGACATTAATTATAACCCCTGCCCTCCCAATGGTTTATGCTGGTTTTTCATCATGGTCTATTTTAAGGTTTACACATCCTAAACTAATACAAATTCTACAATTTCTGGGAATAGGGGGATTTTTATTGGTATTTTTGACTTCTGGAAGGTTTATCCGATCTATGGGCACTGATCAAATAGTAAACTGGCCGGTTGTAGCCTGTAGTTTTGTGGGGCTGGCAATTCTTACGGGCTTAATGCTTTTATTGATGAACAGATTAGACAAAGAGACAGTAACAATATAGATTAGAGATAAAGATGAATCTATTTTTTTTTATTTTCGAATATTCTAACCATTAATACATCCCAAAACCGAAAACTATAAATAAAATGTAATATATTTCTTACATTAGATGTAATATATTTTTTACAATTCATGGGAGTGAAGTGATGATAATTGCCAAACCAGAATGGTTTAAAAAAACTAAGTATAGGGGTTGGGATGCAGATATAAAAACCTGGCAGGGAGCAGTTTATGTAGCTGCTGTTATTATAGTTTTCCTGTTTTTAGCGTTGAATCCCTTCATGGATAAAATGGATAAGGTTATACTGATAGGAATTTGGGCCTTATTTTTCTTGATAGATCTTGTCGACGTCCTGTGGAAGTTAAAGAAGGATGAAAGAGAAAAGATTCATGAAGCCTTTGCTGATCGAAATGCCGCCTGGGTTATGATGATTGTTCTTTCATTAGGATTTTTCATGGAATTGATTTATTCAGTGTTGCAAAAAAGTTTGTATATAGATCCATTTCTATTAATTGCTTTAATTGCAGGTATAATTGTGAAAATAATAAGCGAATATAAACTGGAGAAAGAGGACTAATTAATATTTGAAAATTCTATAATGGAAATTCGACAAAATTATGTGTATTTAGGTGAAGAAAAATGGTAATAGCCAAACCAGAGTGGTTTAGAAAGAAAAAAGGTTTTTTCAGTTTTGAAATGACCTGGCAGGGGGCTGTTTATTTAATAGCAACAGTTTCTTTGATTTTTATCGGAATTTTGTTGCCTGAAAATATGATAATCAGTATAATTATCACCGGGCTGTTTTTATTCTTATTTTTTGACATGATGTATGCCTCTTTGAAATCAATGGATGAAAGGGCAAAAATGCATTACTCAATTGCCATGAGAAATGCGGCATGGGGAATGATAATAACCATGATCATGTTCTCCACCATATTATACAGTTTTAATGATATTAAGGCTAATTTAGGAGTGTTAATTATAACTACAGCACTTGTAGGAGGTATAATAAATTTTGCAACAAGATATAAACTAGAGAAAGATAGTTAAAGGGGAGTTAAAATAGGATTACATTTCACATGTTAGTTGAAATTATGAAAACAAATATTAAACAATATCGTAAAGAGCTCAAAATGACTCAAGAAGAGCTTGCGGAGGCTGTGGATGTAACCAGGCAGACCATCATCGCTCTGGAGCAGGGAAGGTACAATCCTTCATTGACATTGGCTTACAGAGTAACCAAAGCTTTAAAAAGAAGATATATCGAAGATGTTTTTTCTCTTGAAGAGATTGATTAAGTTATGGTAATACTTAAATAGTAATAGTTGAATACGATGTGTTTACAGAAATTATAAAAAAAGGAGGCGAAGAAATTGGGTATTTACAGTTTATCGTTTAAAAATCTGAGAAGAAGAAAACTCAGAAGCATATTAACCATGTTAGGAGTTGTAATTGGAGTGGTGGCGCTGGTGGTTCTGGTGG
>MVQZ01000204.1 GCA_002067565.1 Methanobacterium sp. PtaU1.Bin242
TCTTAGATAATGAATTAAAATTCGATGAAGTGATAAAACACTTTGAAGATAAATTCATTGCCCCTATTGAAATTAAATAGTATAAATTAGATTAATCAAAGGATGATGGATGTATGAAAATAAAAACTGTTGATTTCTACTACTTCTCAGGGACAGGCAACACCCTCTTAGTAATAAAGAAAATGAAAGAGATATTTCAAAAAAAAGGGATAAAAGTTAATCTTAATAAAATTGAAAAATCAGAACCTAATAAAATCAACTTAACCCATACTATCGGAATTGCTTTTCCAGTTGCCGTGCTTTCCACTTATCCCTTTGTCTGGAATTTTATTAAGAATCTGCCCGATGCAAATGGTACGGAGATTTTCATGGTGGACACCCTCGGCGGATTTTCCGGAGGAATTGTAGGGCCCCTCCGTGAAATGGTTAAAAAGAAAGGATATACACCTATTGGGGCCATGGAAATCCAGATGCCCCCCAATATATTCTACATACAGGATGAAGAGTCCTGTAAGATTAAAATAGAAAAAGGACTTAAAAAGGCCGAGGAATATGCCATAGAACTTATCCATGGAAAATCTAAGTGGGGTAGGATACCTGCTTTATCTGATGCCACCTATCTATTCTCCATGGGAGCCTTGAAGTTAACTGGAATAGACCTACACCAGAAATATTTCCTGTTTAAGGTGAATGAGGAAAGATGTTCTAGATGTGGTATCTGTGTTGATCTCTGTCCTCTAGGCAATATAAAAATGGAAGAAGAAAAATATCCCGTACACGACTTAAACTGTGAATATTGCCTGCGTTGCGTATCTTTCTGCCCTAAACATGCCATTCCCTGTAAATTTAACTATAATGGAAAAACTTACCATGCAGTGAAGGCCAGGGAGTTTTTGAAGGATCAGTGAATCAGGGGACACTCACTTGTAGAGTTCTTTGAACTTAATTTCAAATTTTGTACCATTTACTCTCTCAAGCTCAATAGTACCATTTATCTGGCGAATTAAATTGTTTACCAGCTTTAATCCAAGTGAATCTGTGCTTCGGAAGTCCATATCCATGGGGAATCCTATGCCTGTGTCACTGACAATCAGCACAAATTCATTATTATCTTTATGGAATTCTATGTTTATTTCACCCTCAGCACCATCTGGAAATGCATACTTCATAGAATTGGTCACCAGTTCATTTAACACCAGCCCTAAAGGAACAATGGTGTCGATATCAACCATTTCATTATCCGCATTGATATTAAGTTTTATGCTGCCGGGATGAGGTAGGTAAGTGTGGAAAAGATCAGTGGTCAAATTTTCAATATATTCACCAAAATCTATCCTTTTTAGATCAGTGGATTGATACAATCTTTCATGGATAAGGGCCATGGAGTTGGCACGATCCTGACTTTCCCTGAAGATATCCAGAGCTTCTTCGTCATTTATATATTGGGATTGAAGTTCCAATATGCTGGACATAACCATTAAATTATTTTTAGTCCGGTGATGGATCTCTTTAAGGAGCAGTTCCTTCTCTTTTAAGGTTTTTTTTATCTGATCTTCAGCTTGCTTTCTCTGGATAGCCACCGATACCATATTCACAAAGGTTTCCACAGTTTCCTTTTTCATCCGGATGTCTTTGCTCTTTAAAGCAATAACCACGGCCCCATAAAATTTACCATCCCATGAAAGACCAATATCATAAATTTCCTTTACACCCGCTATTTTTTCGATCATCTTACAGACAGATCTGGGAAGTTTGTTATGTAAAAACATGTAGGAACCATCTTCCAGCAGATGAACTTCACGGCTTAAAAGGAAATTTTTAGTCACATCATCATATTCCCTGAAAGAAAAATTAAAATCAGAAGGATTTTGACCAGTAAGCTTCTTAATTGCTCCGGAAACCCTCTCGTTTAAACCTTCAAAATATAATGAAGTTAAAAGATCCGAACGTTCGTCGTAAGAAGCTACCACGATAATAGAATCTTCGAAAAGCCCCTTAATTTTTTTAGCTGTATAATCATAAACATCAACTTCAAAAGCTAACTCCACCAGTTCAAGGGCAGTTTCAGACAAAAACCCCATGTTTATCCTGTTGTCTCCTCTTTCCTCCTCTAAAGATTTTAAATGAACTTCTAAATCATTGATTATCTCTTTTGATTTTTTTAATTCATCCATGATCTCTGAGGGGGATTGTTTTTCTTCCAACTTAAATCAACCTTGGGAATTAGCAAATTATATCTATCATCATAATAATTGTTTTAAAATAGTAAAAAATGTTACTTAAAAAACTAATACACAAATTTTTCTATCTAACTAAATGAAATGATATCCTAATAAATTATAACTAAAATATATTAAAAGAATATTAACACTTAATAAAGGTTTTTAGTTATGTCAAAAATGATCTAAACTTAAAAAATGTTGATACTGAAAGATTATCCCATGAAGCACTTTCTGATGAAGAATTATTTAGAGAATTAATGTCAGGCGTCAAATCTAAGGATAACACCATTCGATCTAACAGTTTTCGGACCCTGCTGCTTATAAGTGAAGAAAATCCGGAGTTTCTGTACCCGCAATGGGATTATTTTCAGGATATGCTTGGAAGTTCCAATAACTATCATAAATACATAGCAATTTACATCTTGGCCAACCTTACCCGGGCTGATGATTTTGAAAAATTCGAAGAAATTTTTGATGATTATTATGGGATACTTGCCGGAAGTAAAGTGATGAACGCCTCCCATGTAGCAGTGAATTCACCGATTATTTTCAAAAATAAACCTAAGCTACGAACACGGATAATTTACCAGCTTTTAAATGTCGATACTCTTCATCAGGGCCGGCAGAAGGAGCTGGTTAAAGCCTACGCCATAGAAGCTCTGCGTAAAATTTATCCTGATGCAGATGATAAGGAGAGGATCGTGGAGTTTGTACAGGCACAGCTGGAGAGTTCCAGTCCTAAGACTAGGGACATGGCTTCATGTTTTCTGGATAGATGCGAAAATAAACATTAATATACTATGAACTTCCAATATAGATTTGTTGATAACATGATCAAGACCATACCCCTTTACCAACTCCCGGAAAGGAAAAATAACTTCAAAATCATGGTGGATAAACTGCGAATACCTGAATGTGGGAAACATCCAGGACTGGAATTATGGCTTAAAAACAGTGCATACAATGAAAAAATAGGCAATGAATTCATTAAAAACCCTAAAAGATGGGATAAATTTCATAGCAAATATAAAAATGAATTTGAAAAGAAAATCAAATTAATGGAAGAGATCAGGCAGAATAAAATAGAAAACCCACCATTAACCTGGATTGACAAGTCCAAATTAGAATATAATAGGGCAGTAGTTTAAATCAACCTATTCTTACCCCAGAAAGGGGGGCATGATCTGCCACAATCCAGTTTCCAATCACTATTAAATACTGATAAACCGCAGAAACATTAAAATTTCCGGGATATATTTAATGATTATCGATCAAATATTTCAAATTTAACCAACAATATTCAGTATAGCAGTATAAGCTGCGCTGGCACCTTTATCCAGGTCTTCATGGATATAGGTATCATCTCCGTTTTTCTGCCAGTTTTTCCAACTATTTTTTCCTTCAATATAACCATCATACATGATGGAATCCAAATCTCCATTTAAATAGGATATATGACAGGTGAAAAACGCAGCCCTCATCTCATAGAGTGCGTGGTTTGCAGAACGTTCATTTTCTGAATGGGGTGCAGAGAAAGTGTCGGAGATGTAATGAGATGCCACTCCAAAGCAGTAACTGGCGTAAGTATAATTCCCTTGATTATAATAATATTTTCCCTGATCCAGCCAGTATTTTGCTTTTTGGTAGCTTGCAGGATATTGATGATTCTGGAAGTCAAAAAATTTTATATCTGGATCATCTGCCCCATCCCTCATGGCATCCAGGTCCAATTTCTCCTGAACATCTGCAGGCAAATTATAATAGACTTTATTTGCAATATCATGATGATTATTCACAGACCATGCAGCAGCTGGTGTTATCTGCACCAGTGCAAAGACACCTAAAAGAAAGAACATTTTTAGAATATTTTTCATATTTTTCCTCATAAAAGTTTAGAATTTATCACTGATATTTAAACTGAATAATACTACTTAATTGTGTGCTAAACATACTTATTTGTTTATCTTTTAATAATTATTTGAATATTATTATAGAAAGTAATCAAAAACCAATGATTTTTATAGCTTTAAATAAGAAAGATCACGTTATGTCTGATCAATCCAATTCTTTCAAATTATGGATGACCACCAGTCGTATTGAAACTCTGGTGGATGGTATATTTGCCATTGCCATGACGTTATTGGTTTTAAGCATAGGAATTCCTGATATTTCAAGTGCTCTATCAGAACCCGCTTTTCAACAGCAGTTATTGGGATTATGGCCAAAAGTAATGAGTTATGCTCTTTCTTTTTGGATTCTGGCTGGATTCTGGAGGGTGAACCATCAGCAGTTTTACTTTATTAAACGTTCCAACCCGGCTCTTATATCCATAAACATCTTCTGGCTACTTTTTATAGTGTTAGTGCCCTTTTCCACGGAAATATTAGGGGAGTATGGTAACTATTTCACGGCTAATATAATCTTCCAAGTGAATCTGTTCTTTGCCGGGGTTTTACATTACCTTAATTGGCATTATGCTGTTTGGAAGGGTTTAGTGGATGAAAATATGGA
>MVQZ01000205.1 GCA_002067565.1 Methanobacterium sp. PtaU1.Bin242
CCGGGCCGAAGGAGGCGTCATAGGCAGTGGGTGTTCCCTGTGATATCCAGGCGAATCTTTCCAGGCCGTAACCGGTGTCCACAATTTTAAGGGGTATGTCCTTTAGTCCGTGGGGTGTGGTGCGATATTTTATAAACACCAGAGTAGCTAACTCCACCCCTCTTACACATATTTCATAACAGGGCCCGGCATTTCCCCCTCCTTCCCACCATGATTCAATAAAGGTGATTTCTTCTCCGTTTATACCCACGTGGTTTAAGAAGTCGTGACAGTATTTAACTGTTTCATTTTCCCAGTAAATACAGTTTTCAGATGTGTTAAATGCGTGATGTCCGCCCATAGTGAAGCAGGTCATATGTCTGCCGGTTCTACCAACATTATCCACGTCATTGAGTCGTATGGATGGCTGGGCAACTACCAGGGGGTTGGCTGGTGGTTCCACCATTCCAGAGGTAACCCAGGGTTGGAAATTGTATATGGATGCTCCCACTAGAAAAACATCATCTCTCCAGCGTTTAGCAAGGACAGGATATCTTTTAATGGGAGTGTGGTCATTTTTTTCGAAGAATTTCAGGAAAGTATCCTGGATGCTATATAAATCGTAATTTTTGCTGGTGGCAGGATTCCCAATAAACTCGTATCTGTCACAGGGTGCATCTCCACAGGTTTCCCTCTCATCAATGGTCCAAAAATCATTACCACATGCTTTACAAGTTTTTTTAGTGTATCCAAGTTTTTCAAGCTGATTTGACATGATAATCATCGGTTAATTTTTTTTAAAGTTAAAAGCAGGATTTTATCTGGAATTTTAAACCAAATCCATTTATTATAGATTATTATAATTCAATTATATAAATAAATTATAGATTTAGAAGAATTTTTTATATCCCCATTTTTTTTTAATCATCAGAAATTTATCATTTTTTAATTATTTGTTATCATCTGTTTTTTCAATCGCATAATAATAATAGAAAAAAATATGAAATCTATACCTTGGAATTGTTTTAAGCCTATCTAAATCTTTAAATATTCGATTTAACAATAATATTAACTAGAAAATCTTTTTTATAATAATTTTTTCACAAGATGGTGAAATTATTAAAATGGTGAAAAATATGAGTAATGTTAATAATGATATAGAATCTAAAAAACTATTAAAAGAGGCTTATAACTGTAAAAAAGAAGAATTGGAATTTTTACTTAAAAAAATTGAGAACGAACTTGAAAAGGATAAAAAAAATCAGAACATTTTAACCGCTAAAATAGTAGTGACCAGTAAAATGGCAGTTAATAGATGATTAAACTTTTTTTAATAATTTTTAAAATTTTTTAGATATAAAATTCTTTAATTTTTACTTTTTAACTTCATCCAGTAGTCTCTGGAGAATAGAATTAATAGATTTTATGATATTATCGTTTTATTTTAAACTAAACAAAATAAGAGTCTGTTAAATTTAATACAAAAAAGGGAATCTGAAGATATATAGTATAAAAAAATAAAAGATAAAGGAATTAAAAAAAAGAAATTAACCAAAGAGAGCGCCGAGTCCGGCGGCTGCTTCTTCTTCTTTTTCTTCTTCGGATTCTTCCTCTTCTTCCTCTTCAGGAGCTTCTTCTGCTGTTTCCTCTTGCACGGTCTCTATTTTAGCGGCACTTGATGTGAGCCTTTGACGTAGTTCATCATCTAAAGCTTCATCATTTGAATCAGCCATTTCTGAGGCCAGTGCCATCATCTGGGAGTAAGCCTTAGGTATCAGCATTACTATGGTTTTACCAGTTAATATCTCTGCATTCAGTGCCAGATTCATGGATTTGCTGGCAGCGTTCTGTAGCAGTATTGGCAGGGATTCTTTGGTGAATATTTCTGCATTAACCGATAAGTTCAGTGCTTGAGTGAAAGCTGTTTGTACATCTGTTAAAGTCTTTTCAGGGTCAATTGTTAAAAGATCAGATGTATAAATGGTTTGATCCTCGTAAGCGGCGTTAAGGTCTATTCCCACTTCCATGGGATATATTTCAAGCCGGGTGAGTATGCTGGCCACATTTTTAGATATCTCCTCTCCGGCATCCACTACTGTTTTATCTTTGGTTATAACTATTTTTCCCTTTTCAATCTTGGCGGGGATACCAATCTTCTGGAGCTCTCCCAGCATAGGTCCGGGATTAAAGGCAGTATCACCTTTAGGAACCACTATATCTGAAGGGGCTATGTTTCCTGCCTTGGCCGGGGCCTGGGTTTTGCTGTCCTCCAGGATCTTGTAGAGTTTGAAGGGATTCATATCTGTGAAGATCAAAGCGGGTTGTCCGTCCATATGTTCCCCTAAAGCTTCTATATTTGATTTTGATTTTTCAGAATCGTTTAATGCCAGGTTTATAAGGGTTTTCCTGGACATTTTGACTGTTGCACTGTCTTTTAAAGTTCTGCGCATCTTCTGAAGTTGGGGAGCAGGAATATCTGCCAGGTTAGCTATACCCACTACTTTGTGGTTATTGATTAAGCTTTTAAGGTTTTTTACCTCTTCTTTCTTCCAACTAGCAACATGAGGCATTTAAATCACCCTCGCTACAGGACCCATGCTGGTTTTTATATACATGGATTTTATCTGGTTTCTGCCCTTTTCAAGCTTTCTGTCCAGTATTCCCAGCACAGCTTCAACGTTATCTGCAATATGTTCATCTTCCATTTCCTGTGATCCTACCAGGGCCTGGATAACGGGTTGATCTTTTATTCTTACTTTAATAGTGTTTTTAAGTCTGTCTATAATAGGTTCTGGCTTTGCTGTGGCGGGAACTGGTTTGGGCATCTTTTTCCGGGGACCCAGCACCGGTCCTAGGAACCTACCCACTAGGGGCATCAGATCGGCTTGGGCCACAAAAAAATTGTATTGATTGGCAATTTTTTTGGCGTCTTTCCTATTTTTACCCATCTCTTCCAGTTCAGATTTGGTGATAACCAGATCTGCGCCGGCATTTTTAGCCTGAAGTGCCAGTTCTCCTTCGGCTATAAAGGCGATTTTAACGTCCTTTCCTCGTCCTTGAGGGAGAAACACTTCTTCGTCCATACGGTTTTCTGGCTTTTTCACGTCTAAATCCTTGATGTTGATTACCACATCAACGGATTGTGTGAAGTTTCTCGGCTTTGAGTCTTCCTTAGCCTTCTTCACCGCTTCCATTATCTCTTGTTTCATCTAATTCCTCCATGAACTTTTATGTGAAAGTTCATTGTGATGCAATGTTTATTGTTTGCCAAATGATTTAATTATTTATAAATAGATTAAACATTATTAAATTATTTATAAAATTTTTATAAAAATTCAAACTTATTTTTGAAACTTTAATTGACATTAAGCATTTTGAACAAGTTTATCATCATATACGCCCTGTTCAATCTCCTGCTGCACTTCTCTAGGGTCCTTTCCTTCTACTGTTATCCCCATACTTACACAGGTTCCTATAACCTCTTTTGCGGCGTTTTTGTAATCGTTGGAGAGTAGGGCATCGAACTTCATCCTGGCAATTTTCAGTGCCTGTTCTACCTTTAAGTCTGCCACTTTATCCATCCCCGGATCCTGGGACCCTTTCTCTATTTTAAGTTCGTCCATAATCAGGGCTGTGGTGGGTGGTGTTCCTACGGTTACTTCGAATTGTTTGGTGCCTACATCCACTATTATTTTAACTGGAACTTTCATTCCTTCAAAATCTGCGGTTTTCTGATTGATCTGCTCCACTACCTGCATCATGTTAATGCCCAGCGGACCGATTGCCGGACCTAATGGTGGTCCTGGAGTTGCTTTACCGCCATCTATAAGAATTTCTACGGTTTCTTTTGCCATTAATCTGCCTCCTTCTGTATTAATCTTATTTGATCACCTTTAACTGTTACTGGAATAGGAACTGCGGCTTCAATAAGTTCTAAAACCACATCTTCCTTGGATTCATCAATTCTAATAACTTTGGCCTTTTCTCCTTTAAATGGTCCGGATATAAGCTCCACAATACTCCCTTTTTTTATGGAAGCGATAATAGGTTCCGGGTTTAGGAAACTTTTAACTTCCTCATAGGGTATTTCTCCTTCAATAGCACCCTTCATATGGGGAACTTTAAAGGCTGGATTTTGCATGTCCAGTTTGCCTGAAGACTCCACTAAAATATATCCCCTTAAACTTTCGGGAACCAGAATGGAGTTCACTTCAAGATCGTTGTTTTTAACATTTCTGGCTATGATCCTGGCCACGTTTTTCTCCTGGCCTACCAAAGTTCTTATTGCATAAATCAAAATATCACATACCAATGGGACTGTACTTGAATAATAATTTATTTCAGTATTAATTTGTTTATTATTTTTGTCACATCAATTATTTGTTACTTGTGAAATTTTCAAATAAGAGACGTAATTATTATTTAAAAATCATTTTCTTTTAAAAACTTTATGAATTGATTCAGTTATATAAGTTCATATTATATTATAAATTAGAAGTTCATATCAACCCATAAATTAGACAGTTTTAATACATTTAAATATTTTAATATCTTTAAATCCGACTTTGAATTATTTTAATACCTTAAATATTTAATGCCTTTAAATTAATGTTGATTTGACAAATTTATGATAATTTTCAATATCAGTATATATAACTTGAATTTTAATGTGGGAATTAATTTTACTTAGTTAATATGTGCTTAGTATTGTATAAGCTGAGCTATCAGAGTTATTACGAAGCCCACAACTCCTATGATTATTATTCCTATTCCGGTTATTTTGGAGACGTTTAGATATTCCTCTCTGTCAGGCCTTTTAGCTACCTTCAGAACCCTTTGATTCATTTTAATAAAGCGTGTTATTGATTCTCTATTCAATTTCATAAAAATACCTACTCTAATGATTATTCCATTAATAGAATTAGAATTATAAAAATCCAGAGATAGTTAACAATAGCTTATTTTTCTAGGGATTTATAAACTTTTCCTTTCAGAGATGGTACAAACTAGAGTTAAACATATTGATGAGGAAAAAATTTAGATCCCCCTGTACCGGCCTTCAATGTAAATGAAGGATTTGATTAAAAAACACCGTCAATAAATTCTTCTAAAGCCGATTCAGGAACTGAATCTTTTTGTTTTTCCTCTATGAACTCCTTTTCGCCGGGTATTCCAAAAATATGGGGAGATTTTACACCAGCCACCACTATGGTGGTACGGATAGTATTGTCCAGGTCTTCCTGTATCTGGGTACCCCAGATTATATTGGCGTCTGGGTCCAGTTCATCGGCCACTATCTGCACTACGTTTTCAGCTTCGTGCAAGGTTAGGTCTGAACTTCCGGATATGTTGATCAATGCTCCTTTTGCATTGGATATGTCCAGATCTAAAAGTGGACTGTTTAAAGCTTCGTGTACGGATTCTATAGCTCGATCACCTGAGTCTGATTCACCCATTCCTATCATGGCCATTCCAGAGCCTTTCATTATGCTTCGTATGTCTGCGAAGTCCAGACTAACTAGACCAGGTTTGGTTATCAGTTCGGTTATTCCTTTCACAGCTCTTCCTAAGAGCTCGTCTGCCACCATAAATGCTTTGTTTATGGGTAGGTTGGGAGCCACTTCCAGAAGTTTGTCGTTGGGTATCACTATTACCGTATCTGCAGCACTTTGCAATTTTTCAAGACCTTTCTCGGCGTTTTCCCTTCTTCGTAGTCCTTCGGCACTGAATGGCATGGTAGCAACTGCAATTGTTAAAGCACCAATTTTTTTGGCTAACTTGGAGATTACAGGAGCAGATCCGGTTCCTGTACCTCCTCCCAGTCCGCAGGTTACAAAGACCATGTCTGCGCCTTCAAGCTTTTCTTTGATCTGTTCTTCACTTTCTTCAGCACTTTCTTCTCCGATTTCAGGTTCTCCACCTGCACCTAAACCTCCACAAGTCTCTCTTCCAATCAGGATTTTCTGGTTGGCGTTTGAGTAGAAAAGGTCCTGTGCATCGGTGTTTACGGAGATAGTCCCTGCGCCTTCGATTCCGATCTCGGTAAGTCTGGAAACAGTGTTGTTTCCTGCTCCGCCTGTTCCAATCACGAATATTTTAGCTCTACTTCTTTGAATAATTTCTTCAAGTTCGCTATCTATGGTTTCATCATATGCTCTGTGCTCTTGGGTGGCTGATCTTTCCCTTCTCTTTTCGGATTCTTTTATGGTATTGTTTATAAGAGATTTCAATTCTTACCCCCACTGCTAATGTTACTAATCTTAATTGTGTTATTGTAATAACTTATATTTAAAAGCAACGGTTTTTTTAGTGATAATTCATTGTACTGCAGAGAATTTTTACCCTTATCATCATAATCTCATCAACTCTCAAGCATGAAGTAATTTTGAACCTAAACATTTCACTATATTGTCAGATGGAGATGTATGGAGAAAATGATGTAAAGATCGTCAAATTTAGGGTCGGGGCATGGCAATAATCTCATGTATTCGCAGGTCAAAGAAGTTACTCATGTGGGCTGCCTTTAAAACCACAGCAGTATCTATACCGGTTCCGGTCCCTCCCAGGGCTATAATCTCAGAATCTGTTGGTATAAGTCCTCCATCTGCTGCCATGATGCTTATCTCCACACAGACCTTCACACCCTGAGAAAAAAGACGTAGAGTCTCTGCTATAACTTCTACTGGGGTTACTCCTTTAAATTTGTTACTTATACCTCTTCCCACACCGCTCAGGGCATGAGAGCCGGCATATATTTCGACTCCCTTATCTTCCAGTTCCTTCCTGTATTCGGGGGTCACTTCTAGGTCGTCCCCACATCTAAATCCAGCATGGTGGGTTACGTTTACAATGTGTGCATTGTCTATCTTTTCTGCTAACTTAACTCCAGATCTACCGGTTGCAGAAGCTATAACAATATGGCCTATACCTAACTCCTCTTTCCTGGTTTTAACCAGATCTATAACTTTATCTGTATTTTCGATCCCTGGATTTTCAAAATAATGAATGCTTTTTTCCATTTTAACCCTCCTAAATCAATTACCCTTTAATATTTATAATGATTTAATATTTTGGATACTTTATATACAGGGTGTCTGATTTGTGGTGAAAATTTTCTGTTTGTTGGTGCTTGGTTTCACGTTTTGATATATAATCAGTTGTTCCCTGGTAAAAGTACAGTTGTATATATTTTATATATTA
>MVQZ01000206.1 GCA_002067565.1 Methanobacterium sp. PtaU1.Bin242
GTGCCATCAAAAAAACATCATATACTAATTTATAATAAAAATGACATAGATATTATATCAAAATTTTAGTGGAGGTCAGAATCTGAACGATCTGATAGATTGTCTTTTGAATTTAATGTAGGGGAGGAAAAAAATGTTATCAGAAAAGATAGATGTGGATAAGTTAGAGAAATCAGATAAAGAGCATAGCTCCACTACCACAGCTTATGGTAGTAGATATTTTAAAACCAGCATACCTAAATATGAACTTCCTGATGATGGTATGCCTGCCCAGGCAGCATATCAATTGATACATGATGAGTTAAATCTGGACGGTAACCCCGCACTCAATCTGGCAAGTTTTGTAACCACCTGGATGGAAAGTGAGGCAGATAAGCTGGTAATGGAGTCCATGGACAAGAACTATGTGGATAATGATGAATACCCCCAAACACAGGTGATACAGGAAAGAGTAGTTAATATGCTGGCCAGATTATTCAACGCACCAAAAGAGTGCCAATCCATAGGTACAGCCACTATAGGATCATCTGAAGCCATCATGCTGGGACTTCTAGCCCATAAATGGACCTGGAGAGAACGCAGAAAAGCTGAAGGTAAATCCTGGGATAAACCGAACATTGTGATGGGCGCAGATGTACATACTGTGTGGGAGAAGTTTGCCAAGTATTTCGATGTTGAACTGAAACTTATACCCTTAAGAGAGGATTTATATACCATAACTGCCGAGGATGTGGCTCTAGAAATAGATGAAAACACCATTGCTGTGGGGGCAGTTATAGGCACCACCTTCACCGGACAGATGGATCCAATAAAGGAAATAAACGATATGTTAATGGAAATTAGAGAAACAAAAGGCTGGAATATACCGATACATGTTGACGGTGCCAGTGGAGGTTTTATAGCTCCTTTCCTTTATCCTGATCTGGAATGGGATTTCAGACTGGAACAGGTAAGATCCATCAACGTATCCGGACACAAGTACGGTCTGGTCTATCCTGGAGTGGGATGGCTAATTTTTAAGGATAAAACTGACATACCCGAGGATCTGGTTTTCAACATAAACTATCTGGGAGGTAATATGTCCAATTATTCCCTGAACTTCTCCAAAGGAAGCAGCACCATTATTGCCCAGTACTATAATTTCATAAGACTGGGATTCAATGGATATAAAGATATCATGAATAACATGGCAGAAAACGCAAAATACCTCGCAGATAAACTACAACAAACCGGTAAATTCGAAGTGATCAACAAACAAATGACCTTCCCCCTGGTAACTGTAAGGCTAAAAGACACAGATTTCACAGTTTTCCAGCTTTCAGGAAAACTCAGGGAGAAAGGCTGGATAGTACCAGCCTATACCTTACCTGAAAATGCCCAGGACATAGCAGTTCTTCGTATGGTTATTAAAGAGAACTTCGGCAGAGATATGATAGAATTATTCCTAACAGATATAATGGAAGCATACCACCATCTGGAAAAATCAGAAGAGAAAAACGATCAAAAAGGTAAGGACAATCTAACTTTATTATATTAGGTGTCTATATTTCTCCCTATTACATTATTTTTAGTCCTGACATCCACTTTTAGAAATCCAATAATTTTTATTACTTATAAATTTTTATTTTAAATGAAAAAAAATAATATTATCCTCTATAAATCAATAAATAACAACAGATAATGGATTAAATATTAATATTATTCCTGTTATTAGTATTTATTTTCAAAAAGGAGTTAAAATAAATGTTATACAGAGAAATGGGCAAAACGGGTGAACAGGTATCAATACTGGGCTTTGGCTGCATGCGTCTACCTACAATCGGGATGTACCGGGTTGATCGAAATAAAGCTGCTTCTATCCTGGATTATGCACTGGATAAAGGTGTTAATTACCTGGACACTGCTTATCCATACCACGGAACCAGTAACTCAGAAGGTGGTGATAGTGAAGTTTTTTTAGGAGAATATCTCCAGAAAAAAGGATGCAGAGAGGAGATATATTTATCCACCAAACTTCCCAGCTGGCTGGTGAAGGAAAGAAAAGACATGGACCAATTTCTTGAAGAACAACTTAAAAGGTTAAGGACAGATTACATCGACTTTTATCTTCTTCATTCGGTTAAAAAGAATAACTGGAACACTCTTGAAGATCTGGGAGTTCTGGAATTTCTTGACTCTGCTATGTCCGAAGGCAGAATACGATACATCGGATTCTCCTCACATGACGATAACGAACTTTTTAAAAATGTGTTGGACTCATACCTCTGGGACATGTGCCTGATCCAGTATAATTACCTGGATGAAGAAATACAGGCTGGCCATGATGGTCTGGAGAGCGCTGCAAAAAGAGGGACCGGAGTAGCAGTTATGGAACCTTTAAAAGGCGGTGTTCTGGCTAACCATATCCCCCCAGAAGTCAGGGAAATCTGGGATAAAGCACCGGTGCATAGGACAGCTCCAGAATGGGCTTTTCGTTTCCTTTGGAACCATCCCCAGATAAGCACGGTTCTAAGTGGTATGAATACCATGAGACAGGTTGTGGAGAACGTATTTACAGCAGAGGACGGTCAGCCCTTTTCTTTAACCCGTGAGGAAACTAGGATAATGGAAGAGGTAAAAAAAGTTTATTATGAAAAGATTCTGGTGGAATGCAGCTCCTGTGGCTACTGCATGCCCTGTCCTAACGGTGTGAACATTCCTCAATGCTTAAGCTATCTGAATCAGGCAGCCATGCTCAACGATGCTTCAAATGTGAAAACACAATACCACTTCATGCTGAAAGACACTGAAAAAGCCTCAAGATGCGCTGAATGCGGGATATGTGAGGAATTATGCACCCAAAAGCTGCCTATCCGGGATAAATTGAAGATGGCCAGAGAAAAATTTGGAAGATGAAAATTTCACCATTAATCAGTTAGAAATAATATAGATTTTAAGTTGATCCTTTATTTTTTTATTTAAAAATTTTAATTAATGATTTCTATTTTAAATAAATTCTATTTCACTTATCTTATTTACTAAATGGAGACTTTTATTGTTAAATTTATTAATGGTTTTTGGTTTGTTAGTGGATAGTAAAGCTTATTAATATATAATAAACTATTAATTTATGATTGATAATCGAATAATAAAAAAAAGGGAGGATGTATATTAAATGAAACATAAACTTACTTTGCCTATGTTTTTTTTGGCCTTTTTTATAGTAATAGCTTGCAGTTTAGGCGCTGTTAGCGCTGCTAATAATATCAATGATGTCAAAATTGATGATGAAAATACTAATATTGTGCACTGGGATGATTATATCCAGGACAGCACCATCCTGAACACAGTAATAGATACAGATTACACAGAAATAACAGAGAGTAAACCTTATAGTACATCAATTGTTGGTAGTTCAATTAAAAACCTGTTTGCCCACTCTCAGTGCACGCATTTCCATACTGGTAGTCATGGTGATGGAGTTGGTTTAAGAAACAGTGAAGTTAATAATGTAGTTGCTGAATCTTATGATACATATATCATAACAGCTGATAATTGGTGTGGAGGAAATTTCCCTAATGGTATTGTGGAGGATAGCAGCGTTACAAATGTGGTGTCTAACTCCCATTCAACCGTAATATGCACTGCTCAAAACGAACGGGAAGACTTAATAGGGGTAAAAACAACTAAATGTGAAATACTAAATACAGTAGATAGTTCCACAAATACAACTATCTTTCAGGGAGAGATAAAAACAATGGATGATAGTAATATAACTAACACTATCTCAGACTCTCAAGATACTCTTATAATTCAGGATGATATCCATAACAGTCAAATCACCAATACCATCGTAAATTCAAGAAATAATAGGATATATCAAGGATTTGAGACAGGATATCTAACCCAACCACTCACAAACTGTAACCTCAACAATCTGACCCTGTTCTGTGAAAACACCACCCTCAATCAATGGAATCTTACAGGAGTTAATGGAGTTTTCATTGCCATCGGATGTAACAACTATACTAAAACCATCGAAAACCTCACCGATACCAACTTCTTCAATCTGACAATCGGCAACCTGGAGATCTTTAATTTCCACTGGTAAAACAATTTTAAATCCTATATTTCTTAAAATATCTTTTTTTATCTTTTTTTTGTAAGTTTAAAAGATTTTTGCTAAATTATTTGGTTTTTCCATTTATGGCACTCTGTTGAATATTTTAACTTATTTGATGTTAGTTGACAATAAAATTTATTAGATAGTTATAAATAACTATAATGTAATTAATATTGTAATAATATAAAATCATGTGAGGTGAATAATTAATGAATATTAAAAAGAAATTTGGAATACCACTGTTTTTATTAGCCTTTTTTATGGTAATGGCATGTAGTCTGGGTTCTGTTACTGCTGCTAATGAAATCCATGATGTCAAAATCGATGATACCAATACAAACATCCAACATCCTGAAGCTAATATACATGACAGCTTCATCAACAACTTCCTAAAAAGCACTGATTCCGCATATATAGAGGAGGCA
Source organism: Methanobacterium sp. PtaU1.Bin242 (assembly GCA_002067565.1). Lineage (GTDB taxonomy): Archaea > Methanobacteriota > Methanobacteria > Methanobacteriales > Methanobacteriaceae > Methanobacterium_A. The sequence continues at coordinate 4,528 of MVQZ01000206.1, forward strand.
TCTTCTGGAGCAATTACCAGCAGTAACATAAACAATGCAATTACAGACTCTAACAACGCCTGGATCAGTCAGTGTGTTGCTTATGGCAGCATTATTCATAATAGTAACATGAACAACGCAATCACAAACTCTGACAACTCCCGCATCAATCAGGGTGTTGATGGTGCTGTTCAGAATAGTAACATGAACAATGCAATCACAGACTCTGGCAACACTCTCATCAATCAGGCTGTTCTTAGTGGTACTGTTCGGGATAGTACTCTGAATAATCTATTTACAGGCTCCAACGGTGGACGTGTCAATCAGGGTTGTCAGGGTCAAACTATTCAGGACAGTACTATAAATAATTCAGTAATTGGGTCTGTGAAAAACCTTATAATTCAGAATGATATATTTAACAGCAACATCAACAATGTCACATTATTCTCTAACAATACAGTTATAGCCGAAACAAATCTATCCGGAGTTAATGGTGTATTGATAGCAATCGGATGTACCAACTATGCTAAAGATATTTCAAACCTTACCAATACCAACTTCTTTAATCTGACAATCGGCAACCTGGAGATCTTTAATTTCCACTGGTAAATAGGATAAATACAGATATTTCTTTAAAATAACCCTTTTTTTATTTTTTTTTAATTAATTTCTAGAACCTTTCCCGGTATTCCAACTCTTTGAACTTGACGGTGAATTTGGTTCCCTCACTCCTATCAAGCTCTATATCACCATCTAACTGGCTGATTAATAAATTAACAAGTTTAAGTCCAAATGAAGATGTTGTATTTCTGAAATCAAGGTCTTCAGGAAGGCCAACACCATAGTCACTGATTACCAGTTCCAATTCATTTTCATGAGGGTGGAGTGAGATTAATATTTCACCAGTGGTGTCGTTATATGCATATTTCAGGCTGTTTGAGACCAGCTCACTGATTATCAATCCCAGGGGAACTGCTGTTTCGATGTTTAATAAAACATCATCCACATTGATAACAGGGGTGATCCTGTTTCTTTTGCCATAGGAACTGAATAAATTAAAAACCAGTTTCTCTATATAATCAGAAAAGTTGATATGGTTAAGGTCTTTGGATTGATAGAGCATTTCATGGATCATGGCCATGGACAAGACCCGATTCTGGCTTTCACCCAGTACATTAACCGCTGTAGGATCGTTTTTTACATAATCCTTTTGAAGAACTAACAGACTGGAGATGATCTGTAAATTATTTTTAACCCGGTGGTGAATCTCTTTTAGAAGTGTTTCCTTCTCTTTTAAAGCCTTTTTGATCCTGTCTTCGCTTCTTTTACGCTCTGTGATATCTTCCATAATAAAAGAAATGCCTATAGTTTCCTTACCTTTTTTGAGGGGTGTTAAATTTACAACAAAACTAACTTCTTCCCCTCTCCTATTAATCATGGTTAAATCCTGTGCTAAGGCTTTATTTCCTTTTAGTATATTCTTAAATGTGGTTAATATGGATTTCATATCCAATTTGATCAGGGGAATGAACTTAGTGAAGTTGGCACCGATTAATTCATCCCTGCTAAAACCAGACATATCCAGTGCCTTTTGATTTATGTCTAATATGGTTCCTTTTTTATCTAATATTCCAATTCCTTCAGCAGCGGTCTCAACCACCATCTTGAATTTTTCTTCACTTTCCTTAAGACCAATTAGAGCCTTTTTAAGATCGTTAATATCACGTATAGATTCTATAGCACCGTACTGCCATCCGTTTGTATCCAGCAGTGGTGATGCTGAAACCCATATATGAGCGCCCTTACCCCCATAAATCTCAGGTACATATACCTCCGCATAGACGGTCCGGCCCTTTTTATGTAAATTTTGATATTTTAAACTGAATTTTGAATCATCATCATCGATAAGATCTATCAATATAGGTCTACGCTCTCCGTACCAGGGAATTGAGTATTCATAATCACCTTTACCCAGGATGTCTTCTTTGAGGATGCCGGTCATATCTTCGATAGCTCTGTTCCATGCTATGACTTTTCCACCCAGGTCAATGGCAAAGGTGGCGTCAGGTAAAAAATCGATGATATCAGACAATCTCTGCTTTTCTTCCTCTATTTTAAGTTTATTTTCCAGTTCATGTTTATAGAGGGCCAGTTCAATGGTGTTTTTTAATTCTCTTTTATTGTAAGGTTTAATTATAAAACCGTAGGGGATGGTGACCTTCGCCCGTTTAAGGGCATCATCATCAGAGTGTGCGGTAAGGTATATTACTGGAATGTTAAAATCTTCTTTTATTAAAGCCGCAGCTTCTATACCATCCATACTGCCCTTTAGGAAAATATCCATTATAATAAGATCAGGTTCCAGTAGATTCACTTTCTGTATGGCTTCCTCACCAGTTGCAGCTATTCCGCAAACAGTATATCCTACATTTTCAAGTGAAAGCTGGATGCCATTAGCCTCAATAATTTCATCCTCAACAATCAAAATCTTCGTATTAAACATATTGATCATTTTAAAATTAAATCAAAAACGTTTTAGATGTTAACCAGGAAATTTAATATCCCCTATTTTCTGAAGCCGTGTTTATTTAGATCTAAGACCGTCACAGTAGATATGGTAATAGGCGGGATCTGTGATAATTTTATTTATAATTTGTTGATTAAAGCATATTAATTTAGCCCTATGTTCAGATATGTCATATTTATTACTCTGTAGTATTTTTTTATTAGGATCAAAGAGATTCCAACCAAATAAAGAGTATTAAAAAAAATAATTACACTAAATTTACTTATAGAAATTGTTTAGCAATCTCTAATTTAATTAATTTCTTGCTCTCCTAATCTGTATAAACCAGTGGTATATACATCACTGCAAAAACCAATGATAATGGACAATATAATGTCTAGGGTGCTTAGTATTCCAGATACTAAAAAGTTATAGTAGATAAACACTGTAACCGGGTATATATAGCACTTGAAGTTACAACACCTGG
>MVQZ01000207.1 GCA_002067565.1 Methanobacterium sp. PtaU1.Bin242
CTTCCCATCCAAGAAACGCTATTAATACAAAGTAAACTGTGGTCACCGTTGCCAATACATATCCTGCAAGGATTAAAATGCCGTCCCGTTCCAGAGAACCCAAAAGTAAAAATAAAATACTGTACGCTGGTAAAAAATCTGTTAAAGGGATCGGTAATGGTAACATGAGCCAAAATGCACATAATATAATTATAATACTGTTTAAATATTCTATAGAAGGATGATCAGTGATAAAATGCAGGCGTGGCTTTAAAAATCTCTCCAACCCAGATAGAACAGTTTTCATACCATCTAAAATTCTTATCATGGTTTTTTGAGATATTCTATACTGCATAACCCTGCCTGGTAAAAGATAACGCCCTCCTAAAAGTGTGCTAATGTTTAAGAGGATTATAGCCAGACCAAAGGGTAAACTGCTACCTGGAATGGATATAGGTATCAGGAAGGGGGCTACCAGAATCAGACAAACCAGTAGGATACCCTCCTCCCCTATAAGTTCTATAAATTCCTTAAGACTTAAACCAGCTGAAGGAATCTGCTTGGAAATCCTTTTAATAAAATTGGACGTGTAATTTTCTGATTTTTCCACCACGGACCGTCCTCTAAAAATTTTTTAATAATTTTTATTAGGTTATTATTGGGAATTTATTAATTTTCTTGTAATAATTAGTTAAAGTTAGGTAAAATAGAATTTAAAAGATGTATCTAATTCTATTATTTTTATATAGAAGACTTAAAAATGTTTTAATTCTGAATTATTCTTTCAAGTCAGTTTCATGATACCGGGCCAGTAATTGTTTTTCCTCATCTTTTTTAGGGAACTTAAAGTATACTATGGCTGCTCCCATAAGGATGGCTAAAATCCCTGCAAAATAAGCCCAATCGCCTCCAGCCAAAAATGAATATTTAGCAGAAGCTATGATCTGTGCTGAATACTGGGGATTCTGCTGTGCAATGGCGGCGGCGCTGGAGAATGATTTTTGAAGGGTCACTTCCATGCCACTGGTTATTTGCTGCTGGGCCGATGCAGGTAGATCACTGATTTGTGATGCAACTGATTTGGCATAACCGGCGGTAAGCAGTGCGCCAAATATGGAAGTCATTATTGCGCCCCCAAAGTCACGTTGCAGGTCTGCTGTTCCTGAAGCCATACCTTCCCGTTCAACCGGGACTGATCCGGTAAGAGAATGGGAAGCCGGAGTTCCAGCCAGCCCCACACCTACTCCAACCAGGGCATAAGCCAATCCCACCTTCCAGTAAGGTATGTGATCCTGCCATAAGAGTAGCATGGTTAAAAAACCCAGAAGACAGAATAAATAACCGGCTAGTAGGGTGAATCTGGACCCATGTGACTCCACCAGCTTGGCAGATTGTGGAGCTACCAAGATCATGCAGATAGCTCCTGGTAAAATTGAAATTCCCGCATCTAGAGTGGAGTAGCCGAGTACGTTTTGTAAAAATTGCTGTCCAATATACATGGCACCCATTAGAGCCCCAAATACTATTATTCCGGCAGATGCGGCTACCCAGAAGATCTTGCGACTGGCGACTTTAAGATCATAGAGTGGATTCTGCACCCGTCGCTCTCGCCTTATAAACAAGATTCCGGTAGCGACTGCGATGATTATTAAACTGATTATCAGGGCTCCAGAGTCAGGTACAGGAGCAAAGTTTATGGCCAGAATCAATGTTCCCAGAAGCAGAAGAGATAATAAACCCCCAATGTTGTCCACTGGAGCTTCTGTCTCGTTAATATGGGCAGGGATGTACTTTATTGCCATGATCAAAGCTACCAGAGCAAGAGGTAATGTAATTCGGAATACAGCACCCCAATCAGTGAATGTGAGAAGGTATCCGGAGAGTAATGGTCCCAAAGCGGCGATAGCTGCCCCTATACCAGACCATAGTGCAATGGCTCTGGTTCTTTTTGGACCGGACCATAAGGCAGCGATAAGTGCCAGGGTGGTTGGAAATGCCATTCCTGCCGCTAAACCTCCGAGAATACGAGCAAATATTAGTATTTCAACAGACGGAGCCAAACCTGCAATAATAGATGCCGGCATAGCCAGCAGAGTACCAATGATGAGCATCATCTTTCTGCCATGGTGGTCACCCAAAGCACCGAACCATAGGACTGATGCAGCCAGACCCAGGGAGTAACCCACCGCCACCATATTAATCTGAACCTGCGAAGCATCAAAAGCAAGACCTATGGAAGGAAGAGCGACATTTGCCACTGATAAGTTCAAATTGGCCACAGCAGCAACCAGAATAAGGGTGGCTAATGTTATCATTCCGGTCTCAGTTTTCTTCTTACTTGTTGGTGTTACATCCATTTTTATCCGCTCTTATCCGTCCATTTATAGCAAATATTATGTTGTATGCAATGTATATAATTAATCGCCTTTGAATTAAATAATTTAATGGCTAAGGAATTTTATGACCAAATTGAATGGTAGGATATAAAAATAGACAGGCACATAAACAAGACTTTATACTTATATCTGAGGTTTATTATGAAAAAATTGCAATGAATGTATAATTTCTGTAATCAAGCTAAGATAATTATCTTTACTATAACTTAAAGACCTATGGGGTGGAGTAGAAGTATTCAGAATTGTAATATTGAAAATTTTTCGGAGAGAACTTTATGATTGAACTTCTATTCTTTTTTATTATTCTTTTTGTGGTGGCGATTTTTTCTGGTTTAATTGGTAAACTGCCCATTAGTTTTCAGATGATATTTATTGTGGCCGGGATGTTTGTTGGTTGGATGGTCACGGGATATGTGGATGTCACAGAACCCCCCCTTTCCACCGTAATCTTTTTGATTGCAGAAATAGCTCTGGTTCTGGTTCTTTTCAGTGATGCCTCCGGTGTTGGTTTAAAGGCTCTGGAAAATAATCTCAGCACCAGACTACTCCTTGTAGGTTTACCCATTACCATTATTTTAGGAATAGTTGTAGCCACCATAATATTCCCTGGCATCCCATGGTGGGTGGCAGGTATTATTGGAGCTGCTCTGGCACCTACTGATGCTGCTTTAGGACAGATTGTGGTCCAAAACCAAGAATTACCGGAAAGAATACGGAGAACCATAGAAATAGAGAGCGGATTAAACGATGGGGGTGCAGTGCCCTTCCTTCTTCTTTTTATTGCCATTGGTTTAGCTGCTGAATCCTTTGAACCTTCAGGATATTTTATTTACGTTGCACTGGAACAGATAGGTTTTGGAGCATTGGTGGGTTTGGTGGTAGGTATTGGTGGTGGTTGGCTGGTTTTAAAGGCCCGTGACAGGGATTGGGTAACTCCGAACTTCCAGAGAATGGCATTTTTGGCCATGGCCATACTTACATTTCTCATAGCTGATGAATTGGGAGGAAGTGGATTTATAGCTGCATTTATTGGTGGATTAGCCCTTGGATATGTTGTTAAAGATGCTAGAAAAATTTTGATTGATTTCTCCCAGACAGAGGGTCAATTCTTAAATCTGGCTGTGTTTTTCCTTTTAGGGATTGTGGTGCTTCCCCTAATTTTACAGGTCACTTGGCAGATAGTAGTCTATGCAATTTTAAGCTTAACAATTATCAGGATGTTACCTGTAGCCATATCATTTATAGGCGCCAAATTAGGGTTGGATGCCGTATTATTCATAGGTTGGTTTGGACCCCGAGGTTTAGCTTCCATAGTACTTGCTCTTCTGGCTTTAGAGGAATTAAAAATATTTCCTGGAGACAACATATTTATTACTGTTGTTTTAGTAACTGTGCTTTTTAGTGTTTTTGCCCATGGATTTACAGCATCTCCATTATCCAGTATCTACGCACGAAGAAATAAACAAAAAACATAAAATTAAGAAATATATAAGGATATAAGAACCTGTATTCATATATACTTGTGTGAGTATTTTAAATAAATTAAGGAGATAGCTAGAAATGAATGAATTTAAAATACCGCCTTACATGCGGCAAATAGTAATAATAGCCGTTATATTTGTTGCAATTTTAGGAATGAAGTTTACAAGCGAAATTTTGGGACCAATACTACTTTCCATATTTATCAGCATAATCATTTACCCCTTTTTAATGTGGCTCATGAAAAGAGGGCTTTCCTACAACCAATCAATTATAGTAACTTTAGTGGGGACCTTTGCTTTAGGCACATCTATAATATGGTTTCTGGCGATTTCGTTAGTCCAATTAATAGAAGAACTTCCTGATTTGAATTTGAGCTCTGGGGGTCTTCTGGCTCAATATGGAAATGATATAATAAAATTTATCATCACCAATTTGCCCCTATCAGATATTACCGGTCTGATTACCTTAGGAATTTTTATGCTGTTTGCAATTATATTCCTGATTTATGAGCTTCCTCAAATAAAAGTCAGATTAGTAGAAGGATTAGGAGCGGATAGCCCTATATTGATTAAGATATTTGATATCGTTGATGCTAACATCAAATACTTCATCATCAGAGCGAAAGTTAACCTTATCTATGGATTGGGTGTTTCAGCAATTCTTATCATCTTCGACATTAACTTTGCACTTCTCTGGGGATTATTAACCTTTGTCCTGGGATTCATCCCCTATTTAGGAATTATAATAGCAGCCATACCCCCTGTATTAGTGGCTTGGGCTAAATACGGTATATGGGGGGCTGTCATCATGGGTGCCTTCTTCATCATAATAAATACCATAGCAGAAAGCTATATCTTCCCTAAACTAACTGGAAAAGGACTTCAGATGTCTGTTTTTGTGGTATTTGTTTCATTATTTGTATGGGGTTGGATTTTAGGTCCCACTGGATTTTTAATCGGCGTGCCCTTAACCCTGATTGTGATCAAATATCTGGATAACTTCAAAGAAACCCGCTGGCTGGCCTTACTCATGACCAGTGAAGAAGGAGAAGGAAAAGAAGAAAATAAAAAAGATGAAACCAAGAAATAGGTTAATAATTCTAGAATATCTCCCTTTTATTATTCTCCAAATATCAACTGTTAATTTAAGATTTAAATAAATTATCGAATTTCTTCAAGGGATTTGAAAAGTTTCTCCACTTCATATCTCATCTGAAGATCATCTTGAACCTGAAGCACCGTTTCCAGGGCTGCGTTAGTCTCGGGGTGCTTTGGAGCGGCATCACAATCACTCTCAGGCAGTATGGATATTTCAAAGGTTCCAATTTTCTCGGCAATTTTCTGAATCTCTACTTTGTCCATTCCAATCAAAGGACTTAATATTGGTAGATTAGTGGAGTGACGTGTGGCTAGGATATTGGGTAGAGTTTGGGATGCTACCTGTCCTAAACTGCTGCCATCAATTATGGCCTGGGCATTTTCTTTTTTTGCCAATTTCTCAGCGATCTGATACATTCCACTTTTACAGAGTACGCAGGTCATTCTGGGAGGTGCCTCCCCCATACATTTATTCAGGAAATCACCGTATCTAACGGTGTAAAAATTTAATTTAGAGCCTGAGGAATATTCTTTAAGTTTAAGAACCATTTTTACTATTTTGCATTCCTCTGAACATTGGTTATAGGGGCCTGTGTTGAAATGTAAGATGGTTACGGCACATCCTCTCTTCATCATGAGAAATGCGGCCACTGGAGAATCTATGCCTCCAGATAACAATACCACCACTCTTCCCTGGGTTCCAATGGGCAGTCCTCCTAAACCAGGGAGTTTCTCATGGAAAAAATAGGTTTTATCCCCTCTTACTTCCACATAAATCTGAAATTCCGGATGGGAGAGATCAACCGGTGCACCGGTCTCTTCTACTACCACTGCACCGCAGTAGGCCGCCATTTCCTGGCTGGTGAAACTGTGCTCACCTACTCTGCGGCATCTGATGGCGAAGGTCTCCTGACCTGAAAAGAGTTTCTGCAGGACCAGTTCCTTAATGTAGCTTTTCAGGGTCTCTTTTATTGAATCATAATCAGTACTGGTAGATACAGTGGGGCTGAAGGAAACTATTCCAAATATTTTTCCCAGTGCTTCTAATGCCTGCAGGTAGTCTTGAGGATAGAGGAATATCCTGCCCTGATTTAACTTAATTTTGCAATCAATAAGATTCTTAATATTGGATATGAGTCTTTTTTCAAATCTACTTCTTACTTTGGGACTTTTAATTCCTATTTCCCCATAACGAACTATTATAGGCCTTTCAGGCACTGCTTCACTCATGTTATGCTCCTTTCTCTTAAAATCAATATTAAATTATTCCTATAAAAAAGTTATTTCACCCAATCCGGATGTCTGAATTATATTAGACTTTTTATATTAAGACTTTTTTAACTTGTATGTTTTATTAATATCAGTTTTATTATCTCAGAATATTTTAATCTCATTATTTATTTATAAAAATTTA
>MVQZ01000208.1 GCA_002067565.1 Methanobacterium sp. PtaU1.Bin242
CCGAAACCAAATATCTTAAAACCCATGGATTCCAGGGCTACATTGCCCGCGAGAATCATGAGGTCAGCCCAGGAAATTTTCCTGCCGTACTTCTGTTTAATGGGCCAGAGCAGTCGGCGTGCCTTGTCGAGGTTAGTATTATCAGGCCAGCTGCTTAAAGGTGGAAAACGCTGATTACCGTTCCCCCCTCCTCCGCGACCATCGCTGATACGGTACGTGCCGGCGCTGTGCCACGCCATACGAATGAATAAAGGTCCATAATGGCCAAAGTCCGCCGGCCACCATTCCTGTGAATCCATCATAAGTTCATGGAGGTCCTTCTTCAACGCCTCTAAGTCGAGACTCTCAAATTCTCGAGCGTAGTTAAAATCCTCATCCATTGGATTGGACTTCGAGGAATGCTGTCGCAGAATGTCTAGATTCAACCGGTTTGGCCACCAATCAAAGTTGGACATACCCCTAATAGCAGCTTTTTTACTATTTTCATCCATAATTTTTCACCTTCCTCTTTCCTATCTAATTCGCCTATTTATTTTTCACAGAACTCTGAATCTCATGTTTTAGAGCTAATAACAGTTTAATACCACTCCTTTATGAAATATGATTGAATAGTTTCTCTAAATAATTACTAATAATTATATTAGAAACCAATTTTATTAAAGTTTTTATTTTACGGCATTTGATAAACTTCATAAATTTATACAATGTAGATATACAACTTCTAATTAAATTTAATCTGTAAAATAATTTCTTAAAACTTTGGAATCTGGTTATTAAAATAAAAAAATTATTAACAGGGTTAATACAATATTTATGTGGTGTTAAAATATGAAAGTTAAATACGCGACCATCATAGTTGAGGATATGGATGAGTCAATTAAGTTTTACACAGAAGTTATGGGATTTAAGATAGATAGCAAGTATGATCTGGGACCAGCAGGAGCGATCACACTACTAGCAGGTGAAGGGGATACTATGATAGAAATAATAAAAAATCCGACGGATGAACCTGGACTATTTTCAATAGGGATGGATGTTGAAGACTTAAACACCACAATTAAAGAGCTTAAAACAAAAGGTGCTAAAATCACCATGGAACCTACTCCCATAACAGTGGGACAACTTGCATTCATAGAAGACCCAAATGGAGCCAGGATAGCATTAATTCAGCACCATTAATCCCATTTTACTAACATCCTGTTAAATGTCACTTTAATCATCTAGATTAATTTGATTAATTCCTTAACCAGATTTGCAATTTTAGGATTTGTAAGCTTGTAATAGACCCTTACTCCTTCTTTTCGACTTTTAATAAACCCTAAATTCTTTAAAATATTCAGATGACGAGATACGCTTGATTGAGGTTTATCTAATGTTGGTGTTATCCTACAGACACACATTTCACCGTCTGATAGTAAATATAATATTTCAAGCCGGGTAGGATCTGATAGAGCTTTAAGTTTATTTGCATAAATTTCAGACTGCTCTTTATCTGGCAATGATTCCCTAATTTTTTTAATTCTTTCATTTTGGGTTTTATCAGGTTTACTTTCATCTGAAATTTGATAATTCATAAAAATCTCCTTTTATTTCAGTTATTTTAATTGGAGAAATACAAGACCATTAACGGTTATTAATTTAAATGTCTTTTTTTTTATCAACATATCTTTTTAAGGCTAAATTTTAACCATCTGCTAATTTTTAATGTTAATTAGGTTGATGTGGGATATAAAAATAACCCTTTCTAGGGATTTATAATGTCAGAATAAAAAAAGGATAGATTGGGATCATCTTTCAGTTTTTAATAAATAAAAAGTTGGCATAATGAATTAATACATAAATAACGAATATAACAGCCAGTAATTCTAAGAAATAGCTCACATACTGGAGTAACGGTATTCCCATGTTCATTTTTATTAAAAGATTATTTGAAGATTGTAGGGCAATAGCACTAATTACCAGGGGAAAAGTAAAAGCAGAATAACTGGGATAGAACTTCAGTTTAACCATTTCAGGCATATAAAGAAGTACTGAAAAGAGCATGAATAATGATAAAAAGACCAATATGCCTAGAATTGTCATATTTATTGGTTTAAATGAATTTAAATATCCTACCAAAAGGAGACTTGCTGGCGCTGCAAAAATAGTCAAAGTAGGTACAACCGGTTCAGGAATGGGTCTAATTTTTAGTACCCTATAACTAATCAAAGGTAATAAAATCAAATAAGATATGAAACTAAACCAGAATAGTACTTTACCCACATTTATCGCATTAAATACCGGTGCTACTACACTTCCAACAGCCACACCCACATAAACAATAAAATAACTTGGAAAGACATTTTTTATATCAAAATTAAAAACAAATTTTCGGGTAAAATAAATTATAAGAGCAAATTGCATAATAATTCCAATGATCCACATTGCATATGCCATATTGGGAAGAAAAGAATTAATATACGCTGATAAAACCACTATGCTCATTGGAAAGGTAGAAGCAACGCCAGAAACAGCAGGATTGTGCAGATCTTCCTGAATATGTTTATGATTAGTAATTATTTTCATGGTAAGTAGTAAAAGAAGGCTAAAAGCTATAATTCCACATAAAATTTTAAAGATAGCTCCATGATATGATACAAGATTCCCTGCTGCTGCTAAACCAAGCATTAAACCTGCTAGGGGTAGGGTAATTTTATTCATTAAATCTGGCATAGGCTAACCCATTAAAAATTTAAAAGAAATTAAAGACTATTTCCAATTAAGCGAACAGTTGACTTTTTTTACTCTGTTTCAGGTGATATCAACCTATTAAAATAGAAATTAGAACCATAAATGGCAGCAGCCGGGTTGTGTAGTGTTTGTCTGTCTTTGACAATTAGTGGTGTAACTGGTGCTTCAGAGTGCTTAATAAATAGCGCATCGTGACCTACACATAGGCCTAAAAGGATATTAAAGTCCGTTTTCTCGTTATTTAATAAAAAAGCTTGTCCTACAGGATTACATAGTGGAATACCAGTTTGATTATTGGCAATTGCCTTTATTTGTGGGTTATCTATTAAATCAAAATCATGTTTATAGTTTCCATCATTTAACCCAATATCCTCTTTATACACGCTGCCATATTTACAGCATATTGACACCACTTCAAATCCTCTATTTTCCAGTATCTTAGTTAAAATAGCTGATTCAGTAATTAAAGCCATACAAACAGCTATACCTAACTTATTATATCTCATTTCCTTCGCGAAATTAATAACATCCTCTATGCGTGTCCAACGGTTGGTAAGGCCTTCAATTTCAGTACGTGCAGCTGCGGCCATGATTTCCTGATCATCTGGATCATCTAAGTAATGATTTAAGGTCATATCCCGTGTTTTGTCTCTTGTTTTAACAGGACAAAATTTAGGTCCATTTAAGGGTTCATTTTTAACACATGAATTTAATCTACATTTACTACATTGAACAGATTCTTCAGACATTAAATCACCTGGTTTTATGAATTTTTAGAGTTATATCAGCAAATATTGCATCTATATCTTCGAAATTCTCTTTTCCAATTTCTCCTTTAAAGTTAAATATTGATTCTTCCCAGACATCAATAGCATTGACCTTTACCTCGTCCCAAACAATTTTGGAGTCAGTAAGAGATATATATTCATCGCCAGAACGAGTATATAAAAAAATATCTCCTTTTTTATGTTCGATTATACTTAATACCAGTTTAACATTTGTAATTTCATTATAGCGTCCATTATGAACGTGTTTTCCAGAGTTAGTCATTTTACACCTAAATTAATTAAGTTATCAGTCCTTTTCCATATCATCTAAGTACCTTAAAAGATTATTTCGAACCAGTACATACGCAGATGCGCCTCCAAACCCAATACCTATAGCTGCCGCCTCTATAACCTCCTCTTTTGTAGCTCCTGCCATAATAGCTCTATTTGCATCAAGGATCATGCAGGATTTGCATTTCGTTGCTATTCCTGCTGTAACACCCATTAACCGTTTATATTTTATACTTAAAGCTCCATCTTTATAATAATGCTTTAACATATCTCTAAAA
>MVQZ01000209.1 GCA_002067565.1 Methanobacterium sp. PtaU1.Bin242
TATTTGATCCAGGAGGGGTAATTTCTGTTGACCCTGATACCGGTCTGAAATTCAGTGCAGATGATGCTGTAATGATTTTTAACGGAGTTGCCTATCTGAACGACCCAGAAGACCCCTTCTTCTATCTGGATGATGAATTTGGATGGGTGTGGTGGATCGGCTGGTTAGATGACATGTTACCTGGTGATGAAGCACAGCTCTACCTACCAGCCAAAGTCACTGATATCGGTAAAATAACAGTAACCGCCGATTTCTATACCTGGCCCGAAGAGGTTGAATATCCTATTTTACTGGACTCTGACAGTTACACATTCCTATCAGTACCCTGCCATCCTTGCCATGGTGCAACAGTTCCAATGCAGGCTACAGGTACACCTATAGCTTTAGCAGCACTGGGATTACTGGGTATAATAGGCGGAACACTGTACGGCAGACTCCGATAATTCATCATACCCTTTTTTTTCTTTTTAAAGAATTTAAAATATAAATTTAAAATAAATTTAATTAAAATATTTTTCTTTGATTTATCAAGCACTCTAAGGACTTTCATCATCTTTTTGTAATTACACCTTCATTTAAACAAAAAACATGATCAAAGTATTCTTCTAAACCCGGATTATCTGTAACCACTAATACAGCGCGGTTACCTTTCAAATTATTTATCAAATTTAAATAATCTTCACTTTCACCGGAGTTTAATTCACCAGTTGGCTCATCTGCCAGTATAATTGAGGGATCATTTACCAAAGCACGGGCCAGAGCAGTTTTCTGCTGATCAAATAGGGATATTTCTGCCGGATATTTATCATGCAGACTAAAACCTATATTACTTAGCAATTCTGCAGCTTTTTCTTTATTTTCCGAAAGCAGTGGGACACTCACATTTTCCTTAGCTGTTAAAAAAGGAAACAGATTCTCCCTTTGATAGATAATTCCAAGTTCACTGCGACGGATGAGAGATTTATCTGAATTTGAGAGTTGCGATGTTTGTATTCGGTTGATTAGAATCTCTCCACTTGTAGGTGATGCCAGTAAACTTGCAATACTGATTAATGTGCTTTTTCCTGACCCCGAAGGTCCTATAATAACATTAAAAGAATTATTTCTTATTTTAAGGTTTACTTCTTTTAAAGCGTCTGTCTGGCTATTGCCCTGGATGAAGGTTCTGGTAACAGCCTTAAGTTCAAGTGTCATATTCTTAAAGCCTCCACCGGATCTTTGTTGGAGTGGAACCATACAGAATAAAGGGGAAGCACAGCGCTGAATAGGGTAGTTAATGAGATGGCGGTTATAGGCAGCCATAAGGGCATGGCTATAGAAAAAAGTTCCATTTTTATGATGCCGGATAAAACAAACACTCCCAGTATCACCATAATCGTGCCAATTAAAGCACCCATCAGTCCCAGAAATCCGGCTTCCAATATGAAACTTAACATTATCTGATTACGGGTAAAGCCCAGGGATTTTAATAAACCGATCTCCCTTTCTCTTTCAGTCAAATTCATGTCCATGGCATAATTAATACCGAAAACACCCACCAAAAAGATTATACTTGCCAGCACATCTATGATGGATATCATATTTCTTAAAATAGTTCTAATGCCATTGGCTACTGGTGAGTTTGATATATCAGGGCCTAAAAAGGAATTGATGGTGCTGTTAATAGTGGCCAGGGCACTGGTTAATACTTGGCTCTTATTATTTCCCTCATCAGATACCAAGGCATTATCGCCCTGATTAAATCCGAGAACAGTGCTAATACCTATACCTGAACCAACCAGAACTAAAAAAACAATCACTCCAAAGGCTATCCTTAAAATTGTACTAACATTCCTCCACCAGTTTCTGCGTAGATTTTTGTAGGATAAATTATAGATGCCCATGTTCACTCCATATTCTTTATGATAAAAAGTAGTTAATTGGATATTTCTATTAAGAATTGTTTATTTTATAAAATATAATTAGATGGTTATTCTTTCTTTGTAGGGCAGCTCATTAAATGTGATTGTAAATTTAGTGCCCTGATCTCGATCCAGTTCTATTTTTCCGTCTATTTGCTTAACCAGGTATTTTACCAGTTTCAAGCCAAGTGTATGTGTTTTTGTAAAATCTATCTCTTCTGGTAAACCAATTCCATTATCTGAGATAATTAATTTGATTATATCATTTTTTCGTTTAATTTTAATATTAATTGTGCCTTTATTATTTTCTGGGAAAGCAAATTTTATACTGTTGGTTAATAATTCGTTAATTATTAAACCCAGGGGTATGGCAGTTTCCATGTTTAATTCAAATTCTTCTATATTCAGATTAATATTAATAGAACTTATTTCCACTCCAAAGGTGTATAAAGTGTCTGAGACCAGATTTTCTATATAATCTTTGAAGTTAATATGGCTAATATCTGATGATAAGTAAAGATTTTCATGAATAATGGCCATAGATCTTATTCGGGATTGATTGTCCCTTAAAATATTTTTGGTTTCAGTCTCCTGCACATCATCAGTCTGTAAATTTAGTAAACTGGAGATAATCTGCATATTGTTATTCACACGGTGGTGAATTTCCCTGATTAAAACCTCCTTTTCGGCTAAAGACTTTTTAATTGATTCTTCCGCAAGGGAACGTCGGATGGCTATGGATGCCTGGTGAACAATTGTTTCCACAGCTTCTTTATGTTCCATTGGTTGCCCTTCACGCAAGAAGATAGATACACCCCCATAATGTTTGGTTTCAAAGAAAAAACGGATGCTATGAATCTCCCCAATATGGAACACTTTTTCTATCATCTTACTTAAGGGGCGGGGGATCTTTCCCATGGTTAAATCGTAAATTCCATCTTCATATTCTGTTAATTTCTCGCTTCTATGTTTTTTAAGGTCTTCTGCTGTGATTTCTTTAACTGGGAATTCCATTTTATATGGATCTTTTCTGAGAATTTTTATGAGTTTATTTAAAGAATCTAAACCAAAAATATTCATTATACGCACATTCTCCCCATCAGGAGATATTCCAGTTACAATCACAGACGAATGGGGTAATAATTCTTTAACCGCTTTTCCAGTTATTGTATATATCTCACTGGTGTTGGCCGCCCCTACCAATTGCATTACCATGCGACTGATGATTTCATTCTCCTGGAGGGATTCATTAAGATCATATTCTGTTTTTTTTCTTCTGGTAATATCTCTTACCACAGCCATGAGCAGATATTCATGACCTATTTTTAATCTGTTTAAAGTTACTTCGGTGTAAAATGGGGTCCCATCTGAACGAATATGTTCCCATTGGAAATGCTGCGGACGACCTTCCAATGCATTTTTAATAAATTCACGACCCCGGTTCTTTGAAATTTTTCCATCAGGCTGGATTTCAGGAGAATATTTAATGGGTGTATTTCCTATTAACTGCTCCCGACTATCGCCGTATATCTCCAGTGCTTTCTGATTACAATCGATAAAATGATCTCCTTTCATCAGGAGTATACCATCTTCAGCATTATCAAAAAGGGCCCGGTATTTCTCCTCACTTTTTTGAAGTTCTTCTTCAGCCTCTTTTTCTTCCGTGATGTCCTTAAAGAAGATGGTTATCCCATCTTCCGATGGATAAATGTCATTTCTAAACCAGCGCTCGTATGGAGCATAATATTCCTCCAGATGAATGTATTTTTGTTCTTTCATCGCCTGATGGTAGGCTTTATAGAATGGTTGATCAATTCCCTCGGGAAACATGGTCCAGATATGTTGGCCAATCATTTCCTCCGGAGTTTTATCGAAATTTTCTGCTCCTCTCTTATTTACATAGGTATATATCCAGTTATTATCCAACGCCACAAATGAATCACTTACCCTGTCTAATATGGTGTAAATCTCTTTTTTTGCAGCTTCAGCATCAGCACGTGCTTCATGTTCCAATTTATAAAGTTTCTTTATTTCTTTAAGTGCCTTTTTATGTTCTGTAAAATCTAAAAGAGAAGCCACGCTCTCATTGGTACCGGGGATGATATCCACATCCAGATGGATGTTTTTAATATCTCCCTGCCTATTTTTGAAGCGAAAATCATAAATTATGGGTGCTGCAGAAGGATCATTTCTGCGAAGATGGTGATATTGGTTCATTTTTCCAACATCTTCTTTTACTACAAAATCTGTCCAGCTTTTTTTTCCCTGGATTTCTTCACGGCTATAGCCACTCAGTTTTTCAAATTCTGCATTGGCCAGTGATATGGTTGTATCTTCCCCAATAATTACAGTTGCAGTACCAGTATGTTCAAAGATCGTCCGGTAATATGTTTCTTTTTTTTCTAATTCTTTTTCAGCCTTTTTAGTGGCGGTGATGTCCCGAATGAAAGCTTCAGTACCCTGTATATCACCCTCTTCATCATAAATGTACTGAACATTCATTGACACCCAGAATGATGTACCGTCCTTTCTTAAGCCTTCACCTTCCATGTTTAAAACTTTGCCCTTTTTTTTGAGATCTCCCAGCATTTTCTGCCGGTCTTCAGGGTTGTTGTATAGAGAGATAGCAGAAATGCCAATCATTTCTTCTGGTGACTGGAACCTATACATTTTCGCAGCAGAAGGACTGGCCATGATGATTTGGCCCTCTTTATCTCCCCGGAAATATGCATCAAGGACATTTTCCACTATACTATGGTACTTTTTCTCACTATCTTTCAATTCTCTTTCCATTTTGTTTTTATAAAGCGCCAGCTCTATAACATATCTCAACTCTCTAGCATTGAATGGTTTGATCAAGTATCCGTATGGTTCAGTTAATTTAGCCCTTTCAATGGTAGATTCTTCAGAATGAGCGGTTAGATAGATTATAGGTATATTTAAGTCTTTAACTTTTGAAGCTGCTTCAACACCATCTATATCACCTTTAAGAATTATGTCCATCAAAATAAGATCTGGCTTTATTTCTAAAGCTTTTTTTACAGCTTCTTCACCATTGGAAGCAACATAAGGAACTTCATAGTTGAATGATTCCAGTGTGCTCTTAATATCCAGAGCTTCTATGCTTTCATCCTCTACCAGTAGAATTTTCACTACCATATAACCAGTGATATTTATATTATTAATCCTATTAGTTTTTATGGAGAAACAAATACATTTATAAAAAAAAGGGATATATATCTTTTTTTTTATTAATTAAAAAATTAAAATCAATCAGAATGTCTTTTAAAGAAAATCAGATCATTATCTAAAATTTAAAGACCAGAAACTTAGAATTTAAAAAATTATCTACAAAATTTTTTATTTAATAAATAGTCTTATTAAAATGACGGATAAAAAATATAGGGGCTCGTTTTACTTTTTTTTATTCTGTTTCTGCTGGTGTTAAAATCTGGAATATACCCATGAGAATTAGGAAAATTCCTATTAGTAAAGCAAGATAGAATGGATCCAGTGCATATATACCGACTATCATGTATATGATACCTAATATTATACCTAGAAGACCTCCCCATCTTCCAGAAGGACCTTTCCCAGATATAAGGGCAATGATACCAGATATTATAAGGAAAAATCCACCTATGTAAATTAACATACCAAATAATATACTGAATGCAAGTATTTTTCCTAAAAATCCAATTCCT
>MVQZ01000210.1 GCA_002067565.1 Methanobacterium sp. PtaU1.Bin242
AGTACCAGACTCCCATGTATGGCACAAAGAAGGAGTTTCCAGGAAAAAAAGAAGTTCAGATGCAGTTAAAAGAGCTTTAATGGAGATAAAATCCAATTTAACATTTCTCAAAGCACATAACAACCATTATTACTGGTATTTACCACTTTATTTCCTGCAGATAGTTAAAATATACCTTGTGGTGATGTTAAAGAGATAAATGTTTAAATATAAACTAAAATTCAATAAAAACTAAAAATTTATTCCTTATCTAATTTTAAATAATTTAAAGCTTTTTTAAACCCTTCTACCATATTTTGATAGGTAAATCCCTCATCGATAACTTTTTTAGAAGCTTTACCCATATTCTCTTCCAGTTCAGGGTTACTTAAAATTTTATATAATGCTTGATAGAGGGCTTCTGAATCCCGTTCTGGAACCACATACCCGTTAATTCCATTTTTGATCATGAAGGTGGTTCCCACTGCGTCGCTGGTTATTACCGGTTTTGTGAAGTACATAGCCTCGTTAACCACCAGGGGACAGGCATCCGCATGGTGGGTGGTGATGGAAGGTAGGACAAAAAGGTTACACAAAAGATAATAAGCACCCAGCAATTTCTGATCCACATTACCCCTGAAATAAACCATATCCTCTAAATCAAATTTTTGTGTGAGCTTTTCCAGTTCCTCCCGGCATTCTCCTTCACCTACAATAATCAGCACCACATCATCCATCTTTTTTTGAAGCTTATGGAATGCTTTAATTAGATATTGAACTCCTTTGAGATCAATAAGACGTCCCACCAAAAGTATTATCTTTTTTTCGTTTAGATTAAGTTCACTGCGTATCATATCCCGGTTAGTGTAATCATCCTTTTTAATCATTAGATTACTAACATTGGGCATGATGAATACTTTCTCTGGCGAAACACCTAGTCCTGTGAAGAATTCCTGGTGTTTGCTACCGGGGACCAGAACTGCATTAGCATGACGGCCTAAAAATCCTGCCAAAGCCTTAGCAATTTTTCTTTTGTTGGATTGGACATTCCAGTCCCAATCTTCCCTCCATAAAACGAAGGGTTTTCTTTTTAGCTTAACGATGATAAAATAGAATAGAGTTTCTATAACATCAGTGGGTGTGTCCCAGCTTCCACCTACAAAGACATCGTATTCTCCTAATGTCCTTTTTATAGCTCCCCATGCTATACCCCACCGGTTAGGCACCACCTTATAATTTACACTTTCCATTCCCAGAATATCATGGGATAATTGAGTATCATAGGTCTTGTTGTAGCCTTCTACATTAGTGAAGAGGAACTGTACATCATAAAGTTCGCTTAAACTGCGGAAAAAAGGTATTCGGTACCACATGGCAGTGTGATGTATGAAAAGTATTTTCGGATCCTCTCTATTTATCATCTGCCGCCTCCTATATCAAATTAATTTAAATCCTTAAATTATCAAAATAAGACTAATATTTTTCTCCATTTTATCTGAGTAAAAGCCCTTTTTATTTAAAATGTTTTCAACCACTCCACAAAATTCGGCTTCCCCCATTGTCATAAATCGTGCTTTTTCCACTAAGCAAGTGAAGATAGGGTTCCATATTAACCCGGATTATATCATCCCCAAAATCAATTATTTTTTGATCATTGACATTAACATAACCTAAATAAATATAACCACGATCTATGGTCTTATTCCATCCGAAATAGGAGCTGTTTATGTTTTGACTGGTAATGTTTATCCCATAAGCTGTTAAAAATCGGGAAACCTCTCTTCCATCCGAATATACAGTTAAATTACCTACTTTATTTTGGGATATCCACAAAGCTGATATCAACTCACTATTGTAGATATAGTTTTCCTGTCGCACGATGCTGTTATTTTCAAAGTCCGGTGAATAGGGTGATCCTAGTAAGCTGTACTGCAAGTAGGTGACACAGGTAAACAGAGAAATTAAAAGAATTAAAAGAATTAAAACATCCCACTGTGGTTTTTTTAAGAACTTTGCGATGAATATGCCACCAATAATAAATACTGGTGCCAGAAATATGAGTAATTGGAAGAATAATCGTGCTACATCGTAGGCAATGGAAATATAGGGCAGAGCCACAAATAAAACCAGTAAAATCAGTGATATTACTATTCCTAGGAGAAATTGGGTGTTGAATTTATCCTGATAGTAGTGGAATTTTCGTATTATAGCATACAAACCCACCAGAATGGTGGCGAATATTAAATCATGTATAATGACACTTACCATATTCGGCAGAGATTTAAATACCACCCCCAAAATGCCCAGAACATAGGCTCCTCTGGTAGATACCAGGGCAGAGGTTATTCCGCCTCCCGACGCGATCTCTACCGTTTTACCCAATACCTGAGCACCACTAGCAAACTGAACCTTAGCCACAGTAAAGTACCACAGAGCTATAAGTGCCAGAGATATCAGTATTATATCAAAATTGGTGAAAACCAGCTTTTTTTCCTTGACCAAATTCCTGAAAAAGGGAAATAGCAGAATGGGCAGTATAAGAATAAATGCCACATAAGCTGTGGAATAGTGTGAAATCAATGTGGAAAATATAAAAAGAATTATTAACAGTTTTCGAGACCATTTATTCATATCAAAGTCAAATACAACCATTATGGTGAGGAAAAAGAAGATTATAGCTATTTCCTGTCTAACCGCCCCTAATAAATTGATGAAAAATAGCTGGAAAATGAATAGCAAAGATGCTAAAAATGCGTATTTTGCTGCAATATATTTTTTTGCGACCATGTAAACTATAAGAGGAGTAATAGATCCGATAAATGCCGTGAATAATTTAAATATGTACTCTCCACCCATTCCTGATAGAACTTGGTATATCAGGGGTAGAATGGTTATACTTAAACAGGCGTTGTATGGGTTGTAATAGGTGTTCAGGTCCCAGTGATATCCAAACTGGGTGAGCTGGAAACAGTAATATTCCAGATGCACATCAATGCCCTGAAGATGGTAGGATGTAAGTCCATGCATCAATAGCAGGCTTAACCCAATCAGCCATAAGGCCAGAGGATAAGTTACAGAATGAACCCTATCCCGCAAATAAACCACTGCAATAAGATATAATGGAATTAGAATGAGCATAACTAAAATTAAGATATTATTCTGGGTGGTGTTCATTAGAAAAGTGCCTAAAACAGCCAGTATAGGAAATAAAAAGGGAAATATTAGGGTTGATGCAAGTTTATCCCCTAAATTGAATTTTAAATTTGAAATATCATTTATATCGGTGTTTTCCCTGTTTCGCCAGTAGAAAATCCCTGATAAGATGATTATAAGAAGATTTAAGGTGATTAAAACTGGATTTAAGGATAATGGTTGGGCCAGTAATGGATATAAACAGTTTAAAAACAGGCCAGTGATCATTAGAAATGAAATACTCAACCCTACCCATAAAACAGCTTTTTTAATTAATTTTATTTGATCAAGCTTTATAATTTGGAGAATCAGAAAACCAGGTACAATTGTGAAGAATAAAAAAGACAATGCTGGTCTTAAAATAGATATATTGAATATAATGGATATATCAGTTAGAAATAGCAGGGAGATAACTATTAAAAACCAATTTCTAGCAGTTGGTTTACTTGTTTTTAACATTTTATAATCTCCAATAACCTTTTAATGATTGTTTTAACTATTTCGTTCCAGAGAGTTTATTTTCTATGAAGTATTTTTAACGATTTAGATTATTATAGAATAATTATTATATAGGGCAGATTTTAGTTTAAAAACCAGCTTAATTTGGATTACTTTAAGAGTATGTTCTTATATAATTTATCTTACAATTTTCAACCTTATTCTAATTTATACCTAAATAGGTTAAATGATATATAAGTTTTATTTATTGATGATTTAAGCTCTATTATCAGGAAGTAATGATTGGATACTAATGAATTATTAATATAAAAATTAAAAAAAAATTGTTTCATTAATTTAAAGTAAATTATCGCGTTGATAATTATTCTATTACCTATTTCTAAATATTAGAATCTTCTTTTTCGAACTTTTTAGTTAAATCATCCATTAAATATAAATATAACTAATTCATAGTATTAAATAAAGCATAATGATGGTACTCATAAGCTATGATGTTCTTGGGGTGTTCTTTTGTTGATTATAGTTAAATGCACTGATTGTGGAAAGGAATATGCGTTAGAAGAGGGAGAAAAACTCTCCGAATTTCGATGCAAATGTGGAGGTGACCTGGAATACAAAAAATACACAACACAGGACCCCCCAAAATCAAAAAAACACCTTAAAACGATCTCCATATCTATTATAGCCCTAATTTTAATTTTTATAGCTTTATTTGCATTTTTTAATTCGGGATTAGGTCATGTTTACTCTTCGGGTAATCAGACTAATAAATCCAATAATACAACATCCCATATCGCAAATCAAACTTACGCAGCTAATGGAATAACATTTAACTATCCTGCGGATTGGAGAGAAATGCATGACCTCAACAGCACCAGTAGATGGGGATATACTGACCCGCTCGTGGCATTCTATGACCCAAAAAACAATTTAAGTGAATATGACGATATTGACACCTATTTCTACATAAAACAAAGGAATGTAGAGTCTTTAGAAGAGCAGCTCAGCTCTTATAGGAGCGATATTGCAGAAATTGGGCAGACAGAAGTTTCAGAGCGGAATATCACCGTTAACGGTATGAAAGCGGTGGAACTGATTAAGACTTGGCAAGGTGATAGTACACAATACCGCGC
>MVQZ01000211.1 GCA_002067565.1 Methanobacterium sp. PtaU1.Bin242
ATATCCTTCATAAACGATTTCATCAGCAGATATATCTTTTTTTTCCCTAACCACATCCAGAATTGTGGGAATTCTGCTCCCTACCAGGGTGCGGGTGGTGTCTGCCTTGGGGTCGCAGCCTATAACCAGCACCTGATGGTCTTCTGCATAGGCCGCTGCCATGTTGGAGACTATGGTGGATTTACCAATTCCTCCTTTGCCATAAATGGCTATACGCTTGGTTTTACTCATTAAATTCTCACCAGGGCATTTATTAGATCCCCTCGGGTTACGATGCCTATTAATTTACCCTCATCATCCACCACCGGTAATCGGTTTATGCTGTGGGTGTCCATTAACTGGGCAGCGTCTGATATATCATCATCTTCCTTAACGGTTAACACTTCTTTGGTCATTATTTCCCCAATAAGCACGGAAGCAGCTCTGTTCATATCTTCTGCTATTTCATCTATCTCATATTTCATGCGGATGGGAAGTTCAATCAGATCAAGAGGTGATGGTAGAATAAGATTTAAACGGGGTGAATGAACTTCTAAAAGTCTCATTATATCTCCTTCGCTGATTATACCAATTATTTTAAGGTTTTCATCTACAATAGGCGCTCCACTGATCCTGTTATCCCTTAAACTTTGTGCTACATCGCTGATTTTATCATCTGCATGAAATTTTATCACATTTTTCTCCATTGCATCTTTGACTTTTATCATTTCAACCACTCCCAAAATTATAATATCAATTATTTGTGGGTTATTCTATTTTGTAAACTATTTTTATTAATAATTACTCTGAATCTTTATTTCTATTTTCTTTTATTAATCTGATTACAATAAGTAAGTGATTAAAAACACTAAGTTTAAATAGTCAATAGTTATATTCCCATAATAGTTATATTTATATAATAATTAATTATTATAACTATCTCTCTTATAGTATGAGATCTGTTAAAAATCTTCAAAAAAAAGAGAAGTAAACATTAAAAACAAGATGAGAGCTGTTCATTATATGCATGATGAAGAATTTGAGAAAATGGTGGATAATATCCTTATTTATTATCCTCTGTTCTACAGGAAAATAAAAACCTCCATAAAACATTCAAAATCAAAATACAGCAAAACTGAAGGATATTATCAGATCTTAGGTATTTTAGTCACATCCGGCTCCCTTCCCACCTCAGAGATCGGCAAAATGCTCTATATTTCAAAACCCAATATGACCCCTTTAATTGATAAACTGGTGGATGATAACATGGTTAAAAGAGTGAGGAGTGATAAAGACAGAAGAATAGTATATATAGAAATTACTGAAGAGGGTGAAAGTTTCCTGTGGGATGCTCGGAAAGTAGTGGAAGAAAATATCAGAGAAAACCTTTTAAATCTTAATGATAACGATCTAAAAATTCTCAATGAATCTCTGGAGAATATAAAAAGACTGGTAATGAAAATAAGTCCTGAGTGATATTATGAATTCTTATAAAAGTCATTATAATCTCAGTAAAAATAAAATAATAATGATTATGGCTGGTTTGATGGTAGGGCTGCTGGTGGCCGCTCTTGATAATTCCATCATTGGAACAGCTATGCCTCAGATAATTGGCAATCTGCAAGGCATGGAATACTACGTATGGCCCTTCACAGCATATATGTTAACTTCAACCATAGCTATAATCCTTTTTGGGAAATTATCAGATATTTATGGTAGAAAACATATTATGATTATTGGAATAATAACATTTGTAATAGCCTCTGTTATGTGCGGTATTTCAAGTAATATGTTCGAATTAATCTTATTTAGAGGAATTCAAGGTATTGGGGGAGGTATATTAATCTCTTTGCCATTTATTGTTGTTGGAGAAATTTTTAGTCCTCGGGAACGGGCTAAATATATGGGAATACTGGCGTCAGTATTTGGGGTTTCAAGTGTTTTAGGACCAATACTGGGAGGAATTATTACTGATACTATAGGATGGAGATGGGTTTTTTTTGTAAATGTTCCAGTAGGAATAGTTGCTGTAAGTCTACTCCTTTATTCTCTACCTAATTTTAAATTACCAGATGTTAAAAAAGTTATTGATTATCTGGGGATCATAACATTCACTTTAACTTTAACCGGGCTTTTTCTAGGATTAACACTTGCAAGAGATTTAAATACATACCCTTTAACAGGAATAATCGGGTTATTTGTTTTTTCAGCTGTTTTATTTGCATTATTTATTTGGGCCGAGAAAAAAGCAATAGAACCAATTCTACCATTAAAACTCTTCAACAATTCAATATTCACTGTTTCATCAGCAGAAAACTTCCTGGCAAGTGCTCTTATATTCTGCGGGATAATATATGTTCCATTATTTGCTCAGGGTGTTTTAGGGATGAATGCAATTAACTCCGGATTAATTATGATTCCCATGCTCATAAGTCTCACCATATCGGCTAATATCGCAGGACAGATCATTTCAAAAACAGGGAAATACAAGATGCTTGCCATTGGTGAATTTATAATAACTGGAATTGGAGTCATTTTTCTAGCCACAATGAATACAAATACATCCCCTTATGCACTTATTGCATATTCAACAATTCTTGGTTTAGGTTCAGGAATGATGTACACCGTATTTACTATAAGCGTGCAAAATGCTTTTTTACTACGAGAAATAGGCATTGTAACCGCTTCCATGCAGTTTTTCAGGAATGTAGGGGCTACAGTGGCAATTCCTGTTTTTGGTTATATTATGAATTTCACAATGGCCAGTTCAGCAGTGGTTAATCTGGGTAAAACTGAAGTTTTAGCACTTTCAATCCAGAATATCTTTCTTGCAGCCATGTTACTAGCCTTTGCTGGATTATTTATTGCATTTTTCCTCAAGGAAATACCTTTAAGTGAGAATGAACCAGTTATAGAAAAGAAGATATCTAAAGAGATTGCAGAGAAAGCTAAATAGCTATATTATGATTTTTTTCAATTTCTTAGGACAATCTAATTATTTTTTAGAATATCTAATTATGCTTATTGAACCATCTATATTAAGCTATTCTTAGAATCATATTAATTAGATTTAAGGGATTAAATTCAGATTTCTGGATAATGAGTATTCTAATTCCCAGTTAAATTATTACCATAATTCAAAAAAAATTTATTCGAAGATTTTAAGTAGGATATATTTGTAAAACAACTCATTGAAATAAGAGATATCTATCAAATTGAGGTGACCACATGAAAGTAACATTCATAAATCCGCCGCAAACCAGTTCCAAATATAAATTTATAGGAATAGTGGCCCCTCCTCTTGGAATAAGCTATATGGCAGCTGTTCTGGAGGAGAACAATTTTGATGTTAGTATAATAGATGCATCTGCACTG
This sequence comes from Methanobacterium sp. PtaU1.Bin242, assembly GCA_002067565.1. Lineage (GTDB taxonomy): Archaea > Methanobacteriota > Methanobacteria > Methanobacteriales > Methanobacteriaceae > Methanobacterium_A. The sequence continues at coordinate 3,355 of MVQZ01000211.1, forward strand.
GACATGACCTGGGAAGATCTAAAAAAGGAGATAGAAAAAGTTACACCAGATGTGGTGGCCATAACCGCCCTGACACCCACCATTAACCAGGCCATGAAAACTGCAGAAATTGCGAAAAAAACATGCCCCGATGCTTTTATAATCATGGGAGGGTATCATCCCACCTTCAACT
>MVQZ01000212.1 GCA_002067565.1 Methanobacterium sp. PtaU1.Bin242
GTGAAGATAATAAAACCAATCTTGAAAAACCTGGTCCTACCATAAATATCTGATAAACGCCCGAAACTAAGAAGTAGAGTGGCTGTAACCAGTCCATAACCCATCAATATCCATAATAGGTACTGAAATGAAGTTAATGGGTTGATATGAATACCATTGAAAATTGCGGGTAAAGATATTATTACGATGCTCATGTTGATGGTTCCCATTAAAGTGGATAACAGAACCACAGATAGAGCTGTCCATTTATAATGCATGCTAATATTTCCTTTATTGATTATGTCAAATATTAAATCTTCTAAGTTCTAAATTTTAATATAAATTAGTTAAAAAGGGTTAAATTATTCTTCATCAGTATTTTCCATTAGTTGGAGAGACAAATCTTTCATTAGCACTTTCTTTTATAATTCCAATCCACCGGTTTCCATGCGCGTGTAAGATTAATGTATCCCCACTTTGGATATCAAATAAATCTCTTATATCCTTGGGAATGACAATTTGGCCTCTTTCACCCATTTTAACCGTGCGGAAAATATGTTTACCTTCTTCTGATTCCATGATAATTATTCCTTAAAAACAGATCATACATTCTATGAAAAATCATATTAATAGTTTATGCTTTAATTGTTTAATTTTATAATTATCGCATACTATTTTTTCTATTATCTAAAAAAAGATAATTTATAGGCCAAAAAAAATATGTTGCATTCTTTAATGGTGATTTTTTTATTTTTAGGATAAATTAAAAAAATTTAATTGGATAATGATAGGGTTTAAAAAATAGGGGGATCATTTGTGATATTCTAAAAAAATAAAATTTAAGTGCCGGGGGCGGGATTCGAACCCGCGGCCTCACGGTATCCCAGATAAAAAGTCAGAGCACTTGCTTAATACCCTATGAGCCGTGCGCTCTAACCAGCTGAGCCACCCCGGCGTGGCTTATATGACATCAGATTTTATTTAACTTAAAGTTTTCTATCCCAAGAATGATTAACAGAAAGTTGTATCCTGGGAATAATGTAAAGCTACTGCGCATATTATTAAACTAACCACAGGACTAATCCACTATAATAACTATTAAATATCCTACGACGCCAACAGACAGCGAAGCTCAGCGTATATGATTAAATCTATATCAGATCATCGATTAATCCCTCCAATGGCATGAATACATGCCAGTATGATGTCAACCCAATAAAGATCAAAATTGGAGGAATGGGGGGTTTGAATATTTTTTTGCTTAAATAATACTATAGAGAAGGTATCAAAGTAACCAGCGCTAAATGGAAGCTTATCCTAAGGGAGTTATGTTCAAACTTCTTTATGAAAGCGGAACTGAGCTGTGTATCACATGAAGTAAATCCCCGGAAGGGCGAAACTGATGGCGTAACTCAAAAAATTAGGCCAAAGAGAAGAAAGTAGAAATCTTATAAAATAAGGAACATATCTAAACTTGAGGTGCAATTTGAAGATGAACAGAGAAAATCAGGGTAAGTGCAATATAATGTGCAACTGCCTTTATTTTACCAGTAATAAACTTAGCCGAATCATTAACAGAATAGCTGAAGAAGAATTCCTTAAAACCTGGTTTTCGCCATCACATGCTTTGACTCTCATGAATATCATTTCTCAAAGGTCTATCCCAAAAAGAATTAAGCTACATGAATATTAAACCATCTACAACCACTCGTTTTATTGATAAACTGGAATCAAGAGGACTGGTGGAAAGAAAAGTCAAAGGAAAATTATCTTATCTATATCCAACACAAAACGGCACTGATATGAAATCAGATATTGCTGAATGCTGGGGGAATCTATATAAACGTTATTCAAAGATTTTAGGGGTAAAAGAAGGCATTAAACTAACTTATACAATTAATAAAGCATCAGAATTATTAGAAAAAGATTTAAATTAATTTTCACACTATCTTTTGAATAAAACATATATTTTAATTTATTAGGTGATAAAGTTGGATGATCAGGATCAGCATGTAATTGAAGCACTGGGAAAAGCAAAAATCATAATTAAAAATGGTAAGGTCATTGAAATTCAAGAACCAGGAATCGACTATTGTCCCCTGTTTGAAAAATATAGGGGAATAAAAAAACTCACCAAAGAAGCTATAAGAGAAAACATAGAATTTAGAATAGAAGATTTTGGAATGTGCACCTCCAAAAGAATTTTAAAGATGAAAGACTTCCTCTCATTTGGAATTTCAGAAATACTAAGCACTTTATTAGAGGAAGAATTAATAGACTGTGTGGTGGCAGTCTGTGAGGGTTGCGGAACCGTAGTTTTAACTGATCCAGAGCTTGTACAGGGAGTGGGAGGTCGCGTTTCTGGTCTGGTAAGCACCAGCCCCATCAAAGAGATTATAGATGCATTGGGAAATGAAAATGTCCTTGATCCAGATCACTGCAGGATAGATCAAATAAAGGGGGCTCGAAAAGCAGTAGATATGGGATACAGGAATATAGCAGTAACTATAGTTTCTGCAGATGACGCTATAAAACTAAGGGAACTGGAAAATGAATTAGAAGAAGTGAATATTTATTTATTCGTGGTGCACACCACCGGGTTAAGTAAAAAAGAAGCTGAAATAATATTTGACCATGCAGATGTTATTACAGGATGTGCATCCAAATATATGAGAAAAACAGGTGAAGATAGGCAAACATTCAGTGTAGGGGCATCCATACCCATCTATGGGGTTACTGAAGCTGGAAAGAAATTTATAGGCAGGAGAGTTCAAAAAATTGGGGGATTAAAGGATAAAAAGGATGCAAAATTGCCAGAACCATTGATATGAATATCTGAAGTTCATAATGACCGCACTCTATATATATATTTGGTTTACACAATTGTTACTTTATTAAATAGTATAAACCTACAATATACTAGTCTAAGCCAGCTAAGGCCCGGATCAAAGAGCTTTGAGTTATAAGACCAACAAGATTACCCTTTTCAACCACAGGAATTCTCTGGTAACCCTTATCTGCCATTATTTTGGTGATCTCCATGATGGGGGTGTTTATTTCTGCAACCATAAGATCCTTGCTCATCAGATCTTCCACTTTAAGTCCCAGGGCCTCTCCACCAGCAAGCAAGATATCTCGATGGGTTATAATGCCCACCAATCTTTCTTCGTCAACAACGGGCAGCCCACCCACATTGCAACGCATCATCTTAAGTTTGGCAGCGGCAACCAGATCAGAGGGTGAGGTTATATAAACATCCTCGATCATTATGTCCATTGCGCGTAGATCCTTTATCATATATTAATTTTTTATAGTCTTTAGAGTATAAAAGTAATTCTTAATCATTATTTAAAAAAAATTATTAATTTTTTTATATGCTCTTAATTAATTATATTATGAAAAAATGTCTAATTGCCAGTTTCATTGTCATATTATTTTATAATAATCTTTTCAGTGATTTAAAACATTTTTAAACTAAATTTGGAATGTTATTGGCTTAAATAGTTCTTTAAATTAGAAAAACAAATTTTAAGTAAAATTATGACCATATTATGTTATGTAAATAACTGTAGAGATATTTAGAAATTTCAAAAGGGGGAGGTTTTTAGATCATGTCTGGCATTTATTCTAAAGATTTTTCTATTGTTATATGTGGAGAAGCTGGTCAGGGTATCCAGACCGTAGAGAGCATACTGATTCAAGCCATTAAGATGGGAGGTTATCATGTCTTTTCATCCAAAGAGTATATGTCCCGGGTTAGGGGTGGTGAAAACTCTACAGAAATACGTATATCATCAAAAAGGATTACAGCCTATGTGGATCGTATTGATCTGTTACTTGCTTTAAGTGAAGGGGCTGTTGACCATCTAAAACAGAGAATATCCTCTGAAACTCTTATATTGGGTGATAATCAGCATTTAAACTCGGTTTTGGAGGGATACAACACCCTTAAAATCCCTCTTCTTGCCAGAGCACAGCAGCTGGGAGGGCCAATTTTTTCCAATGTAATTGCAGCAGGAGTCATATCTAAAATTCTAAACATACCTCTGGGAGTGTTTGAGGATATTATCAGGGGAATGTTTCTCCGCAAAGGTGAAAATATCGTTAAAAAGGATATTGAAGCTGGGAAAAAAGGTTATGAAATTGGAGAAGAACTGATTCAATCAGGAAGGATCAAAGTCCAACTGGAACGAGATCCAAAGATCACCGATGAACTTCTTTTAAATGGAACAGAGGCTGTGGGAATGGGTTGTCTGGCTGGAAACTGCAAATTCATGTCATCATATCCCATGACTCCATCCACACCACTACAGATGTTCATGGCAGGGAAGGGAGAGGACTTCAATTTGATATTTGAACAGGCTGAAGATGAGATAGCAGCCATAAACATGTCCATCGGAGCCTTCTATGCTGGGGCCCGTTCAATGGTAGCCACCTCTGGCAGTGGATTTGCCTTGATGGGGGAAGCGGTAGGTCTTTCCGGAATAACAGAGACACCAGTGGTGGTATATGTGGGTCAAAGACCAGGACCAGCAGTGGGACTTCCCACCAGAACATCACAGGAAGACCTGAATCTAACCCTCTACTCCGGACCTGGGGAGTTCGCCAGAATAATATTCGCCCCGGGAAAGTTAGAAGATGCCTTCAAACTAGCACATGCGGCGTTTAATCTGGCAGATAAATACCAGATACCAGTGTTTATCCTTTCAGATCAGTATTTTGCAGAATGTTATTATAACCTGCCTTCTCTGGACTTGGATGGTGTGAAAAATGAAGATTATATCATTAAAACTTCTAAAGATTATAAGAGATACCAGTTCACCGAGGGCGGTGTTTCTCCCAGGGGAATTCCAGGTTTTGGAGAAGGACTGGTTGTGGCTGATGCCGATGAACACGATGAAGAAGGCCATATCACTGAAAATCTCCAAATAAGGGCAAAGATGGTGGATAAACGTATCCGCAGGAAAATGGAGACTATCCGAAGGGAAGCTATTTCACCTGAGCTAATTGGCAGTGATGATTATGATGTTCTGGTGATTGGTTGGGGTTCTACCTATGGAACCCTGAAAGAGGCACTGAATAATCTGGATGACAATAGAATCTCTTTTTTACATTTTAAACAACTCTACCCTTTGGATCCTGATACCCAGAGTATTCTAAAGAAGGCTTTTAAAACCATCATCTTTGAAAACAATGCCACAGCACAGTTTGCCAATTTAATAAAGCTTGAAACCGGGTTTGAAATAGATAAAAAGGTTTTAAAGTATGATGGAATGCCCTTTTCGGTGGAAGAAGTTACAAAGACATTAGAGAAATTCATGGGGGAATTATAGATGGATGCAAAGGTTTTTGATATGGAAGGTGCTGATGTAGCATGGTGCCCCGGTTGCGGAAACTTCTCCATACTTCAAACGTTAAAAAATGCCCTGGCTGAACTGGAAATAAAGCCACAGGAATTGGTGCTGGTCAGTGGAATTGGCCAGGCCGGTAAACTTCCCCATTATCTAAAATCCAACGTTTTTAATGGCCTTCACGGCAGATCTCTGCCTCCTGCAGTGGCCATTAAAGCGGTAAACCCGGAACTAACGGTGATCGATGTTAGTGGTGATGGTTGCATGTATGGTGAGGGTGGAAACCATTTCATTCACAACATCCGCAGAAATCCAGATATAACCAACCTGGTTCATAATAACATGGTTTATGGCCTGACCAAGGGACAGGCATCACCCACCAGCAGAAGTCATTTTAAAACCAATTTACAGGTTGAAGGGGTCTTTTTAGAGCCTTTTAATCCATTATCGGTAGCTATATCTCTTAATGCTTCGTTTGTAGCCAGGGCGTTTAGTGGGGATATGGAACAGACCAAAGAAATCATTAAAAAAGCAATAAAACATAAAGGATATGCTATTGTTGATATATTCCAGCCTTGCGTTACCTTTAACAAGATCAACACCTTTCAGTGGTTCCGGGAAAACACCTATTATCTGGAAGACTCCCATGACCCCTACGATATTAACCAGGCTTTTAAGAAATCCATGGAGACCGATAAGTTTCCACTGGGAATATTCTACATGAATCCTTCTAAAAAAACGTTTGAGGAAAATTTAGCAGTTTATGCGGGGGATAAGTCTCCCATTTACCAGCGAGAGTTTGATCTAAATAAACTGAAGGCTCTCATGGAGTCAAAAAGGAGGATTTAAAGATAAGATCAAGATTTACATGGTATTATTCCATTGTATTTGACAATCAATATCCAATATAAAATAATTTGAGTCTATCATGTTCTATTTGCAGAAGGAGGGGGATAAATGTCCAGGCAATTGGATTCTTTGCTTAAGGAAAAAAGAGTTTTTAATCCATCTGGGAAAATAGTTGAAGAAAGCAACATCAAAAAGTGGATAAATAAGCATAAAATCAAAGATTACAATGATTTGTTGGTGAAAGCTTCAGAGAATCCGCAGTGGTTCTGGAATGAAATGGCAGAGGAGCTTGAATGGTTCAAACCCTATAATAAAATATTAAAATGGGATCCCCCACATGCAGAATGGTTTTTAGATGGTGAACTTAACATAGTGCACAATGCACTGGACCGTCATATAGAAACCGATAAGCGAAATAAAATAGCCTACATCTGGGAAGGAGAAAATGGTGAGAAGAAGATACTGACATATTATGAACTGTGGTGTGAGGTAAATAAATTTGCAAATGCACTGCGAGAGATAGGCGTAAAAAAAGGGGATACAGTTAGTATTTATTTACCCATGATACTGGAACTTCCCATAGCCATGCTGGCCTGTGCTAAAATTGGAGCTGTCCATTCTGTTGTCTTTTCAGGGTTCTGGGCCAAGGCATTTCAGGATAGGGCCATTGATGCCCAGTCAAAGGTGGCCATAACCGTAGATGGCTTCACTAGAAGAGGGAAATTACTGCCTATTAAAGAAAATGTGGATGATATACTGGAAGAAACCCCAATTAAAAAGTTAGTTGTGGTAAATCACTCCGGTCTGGACATTGAAATGCAAGATGGAAGGGACGTCTGGTGGCATGAGATAATCGAAAATATGGATGAAGAATGTGAAACTGAGGTCATGGGTTCAGAAGATCCTCTATTCATTTTATATACCTCAGGAACCACGGGAAAACCAAAAGGGGTGGTGCATGTTCATGGAGGATATGCAGTTGGAGTTTATACCACATTAAAATTTGTTTTTGACATCAAAGAAGATGATATATGGTGGTGTGCTGCTGATATTGGATGGATAACCGGTCACAGCTATATAGTTTACGCTCCCCTCCTACTGGGAACAACATCTATCATGTTTGAAGGTACTCCAGATTATCCGGATCCTGGTAGATTATGGAGGATGGTAGGGGAATATAAGGCCACAGTTTTTTACACCGCACCAACCACCATTAGAATGTTCATGAAATTTGGTGAAAAATGGCCAGATAGATATGATTTAAGTTCATTAAGGCTTCTTGGCTCGGTGGGCGAGCCCATAAACCCTGAAGCCTGGATCTGGTATTATAAGCACATTGGCGG